>CAZOXS010000269.1:0-3614 GCA_964583785.1 uncultured Victivallales bacterium | reverse complement strand
CGGCGACGAGAGCGGACAACGAGTGGGAATTTGAATCGTTCACCGCTCTCGTCGCCGCTCTCGTTCACCGAAATAGTGCAGGCCAAATGGCCAACTTATAGGCAACTCAGGCAAACACCCCTATAACTGACCCATTACCCTGAAATAAGTGTAGCCATACGTGTTTTATACGCTACAATGCAATAATCATTTGAAAGAGGCACTTGCAGAACCCCTCGGCGTTCCCGGCTTCAAGCGGGAACCCCGAGGGGTTCTGCAAGTGCCTCTTATAAATTGGTATTGCCGTGAGCACAACGAATGGCGTATAGTCAATCAACGTCAAATAAAGGGAGGCTCTTGTGAAGTATACCGTTTCCGTTATGGTGGCTCTATCGGTGGTTGCAGGTTTGGTAAACGCCAGCGAGCTTTCAACGACGCCCCAGCCAAAGCCCAATCGCCGGATCCAGCAACGATTCGAAGCCTCGCAGAGCAACACGTATGCATACGTCTTTATGGGCGACTCCATTACCCACGGCTGGGAATCGAAAGGCAAAGCGGTTTTTGAAACCTCCTTTGGCGATCAGGCCGTACTGAATATCGCGACGAGCGGGGATCGCACGGAGAATACGATCTGGGTGACCGACAACGTCGACTGGAAAACCGTGAGGGCCAAGGTTGCCATGCTCATGATCGGCACGAACAATACGGGACATCGGCCGGAAGCCAAGGAATCACCCGAAGATACGGTCGAGGGAATCAAGGTGATTTTGGAGAAGATGAAAGCCAAGACGCCCGATACAAAGATCCTTCTGCTTGCCATCTTTCCGCGGGGTGCCACCGATTTAGACGCGAGAAGAATGCGCAATGACAAGGTCAATGCGCTGATCGCGAATCTGGCTGATAACGATCGTGTCTTCTTCCTGGACATCAATCCGAAACTGCTCGAACCGGATGGCAAAACCCTTTCCAGGGAGATCATGCCCGACCTGCTCCACCCGAATGCGCGTGGTTACGAGATCTGGGCGGAAGCCGTCAAGGACAAGCTCGCCGAGCTGGCCCGCTAATAGGAACAGAAGAGAGCACAAAGGATCGGATATATGAAATACGGTAAGATGGCCAGAACGGTCAGTCTCGTCTTGGGAACATGCTTGTTGATGGCGCATGCTGAAACCGCTCCCGTAAAGGTCTTTATTCTCTCCGGCCAGTCGAACATGGTTGGAATGGGACGTGTTTCCGGTGGCGGGCAGCGCTGGGGCTCGGAATTCATTGACCCCGTGGTTTCGGTCTATGAAGGCGCTTACGATCCGGCGGCCGATTACGAGACCATGACGCCCATTGAAGCATTAAAACTGGAGTCGTTTGGCGGGGCGCAGCCAACGCCTTATCCGGGGGGTGGAACACACGTCACGCGCGGTTTTGTAAACGTCAAGGAAGATGGTATTTATCTATTCCGGCCGGGGTACGGGGCCTCAATGGATTGCCTTATGGAGGTCGACGGCCAGGTCGTCCACAGTAAGAAGGCGGGGCAAGAGGCTGTCCGGACGAAAATCAAGATGACCGCAGGCCAGAAAGTCCCGTTCAAAATCACGTACTTGAATGAGGGTGCGAATGGGTTGGGTTGGTTGGAGCGTATCGACCCTCCGGGCGCGTTATCAACGCTGGTGTTTTATCAGGGCATGTATCCTTATCTTGTGGATGATGCAGGCAATTGGGTGGAGCGGGATGATGTTTACTACAAAGGCGTCGTATCGGATACCGGAAGTCGATGGCTTGGCGTTGGTGATGATGCGATTGGTCCGGAGCTGGGCTTTGGCATCAAGGTGGGGAATGCTCTCGATGAACCGGTTCTGATTCTGAAAACGTCGCAAGGCAATCGTGCGCTAGGGTGGGATTTCCTTCCTCCCGGTAGCAAGCAGTATGAGTATGATGGCAAGATCTATGCTGGATATAAGGACTCTCCGCTATCCTGGGAAAAGGGTACCGAGCCTGAACCCATCAATTGGTATGCCGGCAAACAGTATGATGAGTGTTTCAGCACCGCGCACGAAGTCCTGGATCATTTCGACCAGCAGTTCCCGCATTGGAAGGGCAGGAAATACGAAATTGTCGGGTTTGGATGGTGGCAAGGCGACAAGGATCGTTATGATGCGGGGCTTGCAAGCCGATATGAGACCAATCTTGTGTATCTGATCAAGACGCTGCGCAAGGAATTCAATGCGCCCGAGGCAAAATTTGTGGTGGCGACGTTGGGCCAAACCCCGACAGACATTGAAATTGAGGATGCAACCGCGCAGAACGAGAAATGGATTCTGGATGCACAGTTGGCTGTCGATGGCGACTTGGGCAAGTATCCGGAATTCAAGGGCAACGTGCGCACGATATACACCTATCCCTTGAGCCAGGGGGGTGCCTCGAATGGTCATTATAATCGCCACGCCCAGACGTATATGGATGTTGGTCTGGCAATGGGTGAGATGATGGTGCAACTCCTTGAAAAAGAATAGCCCGAAGAGAGGTCATGTATGACATGTCTGTTGGGTGTGCCGTATTATCGGTAAGGAAGCGGGCACGCATTCGAATACTAAACGTGATCGGTAGTTAATCGGTTAAAAAACAAAGGAGATAGGTATGCGCGTAATATTGTCAGCATGGGTTGTGGCGGGAGTCATGGTTTCGAATATGGTACAGGCGCACTGCGAGGTGCCGTGCGGGATTTATACCGACGACATGCGCGTACAGATGATCCGCGAGGATGGCGAGACGATCCGCAAGGCCATGACGCAAATCGAGGCGTTATCGAAAGCGGAAACGGTCAACTACAACCAGATTGTGCGCTGGACGACCACCAAGGAAGATCATGCCAACAAGATTCAGGATATCATCTATCAGTACTTCATGACCCAGCGGATCAAGCCCGTCCAGCCCGAAAAGGACAGCCGGGATTACGACAAGTACGTTCATGAACTGACCTTGCTGCACGGCATTCTGGTACAGGCCATGAAATGCAAGCAGACCACCGACACCACGCATGTCGACCAACTCCTCGAGAAACTAGCCGCATTCGAGGCCTCGTATTTTGCAAAGCCCGCCAAGGAACACCTGAACGAACACCACTAACCTGTAACTCCAATTTTGACCACTACATGTTGGGGTTCACCGAGGATTACCAGAAAACGCTGTAATACGCTTCTCCATGCATCACTCGGTTACTATTATGTCCCACCGTCGGGCAGTTCGGTGCCCTCGTCAGTCAGTTACATTTGAGAAACGCACCCGTGGCTGGATCGCCGGGCGGTTGTAAAAGGTCTTGCCAACCAAACGGTTGCCCCGCATAATGAGACTAGGTTGCAGGATGCCGTTTCGCCCCCGTAGCTCAGTGGATAGAGCAACGGATTTCTAATCCGTGGGTCGCAGGTTCGATCCCTGCCGGGGGTGCCAGGGCTTTTTGAAAGGGTACGCTTTTTTCGAGTGGTTTTGGGGCTGTCCTTCCGATATATTGAGGCTCTTGCAAAACCCCTTGCTGCGCCCGCTTGAAGCCGGGCGCAGCAAGGGGTTTTGCAAAATATAATTCTTCAGCTCTGAACTACCGGAACGCCTGGCATCTCCCCCCCCGCCCTTGCCTTCCAAGGCAGAAC
>CAZOXS010000268.1:0-6801 GCA_964583785.1 uncultured Victivallales bacterium | reverse complement strand
GTATAGGAGAGCATCATGATACTAAAAGACAAGATTGCCGTGATTACGGGTGCCGCACAAGGACTGGGCGAGGCGTTGGCGTTCCGCATGGCCCGCGAGGGGTGCGACCTGGTGCTGTTCGATCTACAGGATGGCGCGGTCCGTGCCTGCGCGGAAAAGGTGGCGGCGGCGTCTGGACGGACGGTGGTACCGGTGGCCGGCGATGCCTCCAGCGAGGCCGATGTCGAGCGGCTTTTCAAGATGGCGGTCGAGCAGTTCGGGCGGTTGGATGTCGTGATCACCAACGCGGCGATCCTGATTGCCGAGCCGATCTGCGACGCGGATGCAGACAAGTGGCGCAAGGTGATCGACGTCAATCTGGTCGGCCAGTTCCTGGCGTTCAAGCATGCCTGCCGGATTATGAAGGCGCAGAAGTCGGGTTCGATCGTGCAGATCAACTCCAAGTCCGGCAAGAAGGGCAGCGCGGCGAATTCCGCCTATGCCGCCAGCAAGTTCGGCGGGATTGGCCTGGTGCAGAGCGTGGCACTCGAAATGGCCCCCTACGGCGTGCGCGTCAATGCCATCTGCCCCGGCAACTTGCTCGACTCGCCGCTCTGGACCGATCCCGATCGCGGGCTTTTCACGCAGTATTTCAAGGCGGGCAAGGTGCCGGGGGCCAAGACGCTTGAAGACGTCAAGGCGCATTATGTTGGCCAGGTGCCCTTGCGGCGCGGTTGCACGTACGAGGACGTCGAGAACCTGGTGGTGTTCATGGCCTCCGAACAGTCGGCCTACATGACCGGTCAGGCGTTGAATGTGACCGGTGGACAGGAAATGCGGTAGACGTTAAAGTAGGACAGGCCCCTTGCCTGTCCATCCGAGCATGAGTGCCTTAACCGGCGGCTTATGCTCGGCAGGTCGGGCAAGGTGCCACGACCTACGATTGAATGAATAAACGCAAAGGTATTTGGAGATCGATATGGCTACTCCCGTAATTATGCCCAGGCAAGGGCAATCCGTTGAAAGTTGTATTCTGGTGGAATGGATGAAGGCCGTTGGTGATGTTGTTGCCAAGGGCGATCCTCTGGCCAGTATTGAGACCGACAAGGCTGTCTTCGAGGTTGAGAGCCCGGCCGACGGTACCGTGCTGGAAATCTTTTTCGAGGCGGGGGCGGACATTCCCGTGCTGATGAATATTGCGGCGATTGGCGACCCCGGCGAGGACGTCGCTGCGCTGCGTCCGACTGAAGCCGGTAGTGCGCCTGCGGCGGCAGTGCCGTCGGCTTCGCCTGCTCCGGCCAGTCCTGTGGCAGAGTCCGCCGTCCCGTCGGTTCCCGTGCCGGTCGTCACGGCGGCACCGGCAGCCGGTAGTGCTGCTGTCGGCGTGAGTCCGCGTGCCCGTGCTGCCGCTGCCGCGCCTGCGGTGGACGCCGCCGTGCTGGCGGGCAGTGGTCCCGGTGGCCGCGTCATTGAGCGCGACGTGCTGGCGGCGGCCGCCACGCAGCCACGGATGAGTGCGACGGCCAAGGCAGCGGCGCGCGCGAAAGGCCTGGCGGCACCGGCGCAGAGAAGTGGTCCTGGCGGCATGGTGCTGGCAGCGGATTTAGTGGCCAAGCCCGCGACCGCCGCGACAGGCGTCATGGCCGCCGAACCGTTGACGGCGGCGGTTACGATCCCGCTCAAGGGCATCCGCAAGCTGATCGCACAGCGCATGCGCGATTCGCTGGGCGGGACCGCCCAGATCACGCTGAACATGAGCTTCGATGCCACCGAACTGCTGGCCTACCGGGCCAAGGTCAAGGCTCAGGCAGAGGCATTTGGACGTCCGAATATAACGGTGAATGACTTGATCGCGTTTGTAACGATTAAGATGCTGCGCCAGCATCCCGACCTCAACGCGCATTTCCTGGGTGACCGTACGGTGCAGTATCCGAACGTCAATCTCGGGATCGCGACCGATACCGACCGTGGCCTGATGGTGCCGGTGGTGCACGGGGCCGAGAAACTGTCGCTCAGCGACCTGTCGGTAGCGATCAAACCGCTGATCAAGGCGTGCCAGGCCGGCAGTATCAATCCGGATCTCCTGTCGGGCGGAACGTTCACGATCACCAATATGGGGATGCTGGGGATCGAGAGCTTTACGCCGGTGCTCAATGTGCCCGAAGTCGCAATCCTCGGTGTGGGCGCGTTGTTCCTCAAACCTGTGCTTAAGGGACTTGAGGTCAAGCATGTGCAGGCCATCAACCTGAGCCTGACGGTGGATCACCAGACCGTTGATGGCGCCCCGGCGGCCCGTTTCCTCAAGGCATTGTGCGTCGGATTGGAGAACCTCGAATTGGTGCTGGCAAGTTGATAGGAATTCGAAATGAGGTATACATGGACTATGATTTGATTGTGATCGGGGCCGGGCCGGGCGGGTATGTCGCGGCAGAGCGGGCAGGGGAACAGGGCCGGAAGGTGCTACTGATCGCGAAGGGGCACCTTGGCGGGGTCTGTCTCAACTGCGGTTGCGTGCCGTCGAAGACGCTGCTCAATTCAGCCAAGGTTTACCATTATGCCGCGCATGGCGAGGCTTACGGGGTTACCAGCGGCAAGGTCAAGTTCGACCTGGCCACGGCGATGGAGCGTAAGCGCGAGGTGATCGCGACGCTGCGCAAGGGGATTGCCGGTCTGATGAAAATGAACAAGGTGACCGTGGTCGAGGGCAGTGCTAAACTCGTCTCCAACCACGAGGTGCAGGTCGGTGACAAGCACTACACGGGCACCGATATCCTGATTGCCACCGGATCCTCGCCAGCACGGCCACCGATTCCGGGCATCGACAACGACTGCGTCTACGATTCCACGCGCCTGCTGGATCTTGAAACGATGCCGAAGCAACTGATTATCGTCGGTGGCGGCGTGATCGGTTGCGAGTTCGCCTGTTTCTTCGGCACGCTCGGGGTGCCGGTGACGGTCGTCGAGATGCTGCCCGAGATCTGTCCGGCGGTGGATGCCGAGGTGGCGAAAATGCTGCGCCAGGAGCTAGACAAGCGGAATATCAGCTTCCATCTAGGGGCGAAGGTGTTGTCAATCGGGAAGGGCTCAGTCTCTTTTTCCGCCAAGGACAAGGAGCAGACGCTGGAGGCGAGTCACGTATTAGTGGCGACCGGGCGAACCTGCAATGTCACCGATCTGGGGCTGGAGGCGGTGGGTGTTGATTTCGACCGGCGTGGGATCCGCATCGACGACCGCTGCGCGACCAACGTGCCTGGTATCTGGGCGATCGGCGACTGTACCGGAAAACAGTGGCTGGCGCATTCGGCCTCGCGCATGGGCGAGGTGGTGGTGCACAATCTTTGCGGGCGGCCCGACCGGATGCGTTACGATGCCATTCCGGGGGTCGTGTACACGACGCCGGAAGTGGCGACCGTCGGCCTGACCGAGGCGGCGGCCGCGGAGCGGGGAATTCCCGTGAAGACCGCGAAACGCCCAATGAGCGCCAGTGGACGCTTTCTGGCTGAGAATGCCGATGGACGCGGGGTATGCAAGGTGGTTGTGCACGCCGAAACGGGCGCGCTGCTGGGGGTCCACATGATTGGCGGCGCCTGTTCGGAAATGATTTTCGGGGCGGTGGCGATGATCGAGAGCGAGATGCGCGTCAGGGAGATCGAGGATCTGGTCTTCCCGCATCCGACCGTGTCGGAACTGATCCGCGAAACCGTATTGATGATCCATTAAAAATCGAACGTAATCCTTTTACCCTCTCTTTTCGACCACTTAGTGGTCGAAATATAATATAAGAACCAAAGCACAACGCACAAAGAACCAAGCACAAAGAACGAGGAACAAAAAATGCCGAAGCACATCATCGTTGATCCATCGAAAGAACGCAAACCGGGGGTGTTGAGTTTTCCCGAGATTCCGTTGAACCAGTACAAAGGGACCGTGGCGGCGGAAGTCAAGACGTTGGGCAAGGCCAATGTGCTGGGCATGCTCGAGGACATGATGCTGATCCGCGAGTTCGAATTCATGCTCAACGAGATCAAGACCGCCGGTGCGTACCGTGAAATCCCGTACAACCATCCGGGACCGGCACATTTATCGATGGGGCAGGAGGCGTCTTCGGTCGGGCAGGCCTATTACCTGGGCGTCGAGGATCATATCTACGGCTCGCACCGCTCGCACGGCGAGATCCTGGCCAAGGGCATGTCGGCCATCCGCAAGCTTGATGACGACACCCTGATGGAGATCATGAAGGGCTTCATGGACGGCGAGTGTCTTTCGATTGTCGAGAAACACGTCAAGGGCAGCGACGTCAAGTCGCTGGCACGGCAGTTCCTCGTCTACGGGGCACTGGCGGAGATTTTCGCCCGCAAGCCCGGCTTCAACCGCGGTCTGGGTGGCTCGATGCATGCCTTCTTCACCCCGTTCGGCATTTATCCGAACAATGCACTGGTCGGCGGCTCGGCCGACATCGCCGCCGGGGCGGCATTGTTCAAGAAGGTCAACAGCAAGGCCGGCCTGGTGATCGCCAACATCGGCGATGCCTCGATGGGCTGCGGACCGGTCTGGGAGGCATTGAACTTTGCGGCGATGGGACAGTTCAAGACGCTCTGGCCCAAGGGACACAAGGGCGGGTTGCCGATCATCTTCAACTTCATGAACAACTTCTACGGCATGGGCGGCCAGACCTCCGGCGAGACCATGGGCTATGACGTGCTCGCCCGCATGGGGGCCGGTGTCAATGCCGAGGCGATGCATGCCGAGCGGATCGACGGCTACAACCCGCTGGCGGTCGCTGATGCGATCAAGCGCAAATCGGCGATCCTGAAAAAGGGCGGCGGGCCGGTTCTGCTCGACACGCTGACCTACCGCTACTCCGGTCATTCGCCGTCGGACGCCTCCTCCTACCGCGGCAAGGACGAGGTGGATCTGTGGCAGGCGCAGGATTCGATCGAGTGGTTCGCCGCCGAGCTCAAGAAAGCCAAGGTGCTGGACGACAAGGGGCTGGCGGCTATTCGCGATGATCTGGCCGGTGTGACTACGCAGGCGCTCAAACTGGCGATCGACGACAGCGTCTCGCCGCATGTGGAGCCGCGCTTTATCGAGGGCGTGATGTTCTCGAACCAGCGCAAGCCCGTGCTTGATGACCGCAAGCCGGAATTGCTTGATGGCGGTGACTACAACCCGCGCGTGCAGCAGATCGCACGCCGCGTGCGCTCGGCGTTCGAGAACGGCAAGCCCGTCTCCAAGAACAAGATGTACCAGTATCGCGACGCGATTTTCGAGGCCGTGCTGCACCGGTTCAAGGAGGACCCGACGATGGTGGCCTACGGCGAGGAGAACCGCGACTGGGGTGGTGCATTCGCCTGCTACCGCGGTCTGACCGAGGCACTGCCGTACAACCGCCTGTTCAACTCGCCGATCTCCGAGGCGGCGATTGTCGGCACGGGCGTCGGTTATGCGCTCGAGGGTGGCCGTGCGCTGGTGGAGCTGATGTACTGCGACTTCATGGGGCGTGCCGGCGACGAGATTTTCAACCAGATGGCCAAATGGCAGAGCATGTCGGCCGGGGTGCTGGAGATGCCGCTGGTGCTGCGGGTTTCGGTCGGTTCGAAATACGGGGCGCAGCATTCGCAGGACTGGAGTGCGCTGGTCAATCACATCCCCGGGCTGAAGGTGGTCTTCCCGGTCACCCCGTATGACGCCAAGGGCATGCTCAATACCGCCCTGGCGGGGACGGACCCTGTCGTATTTTTCGAGAGTCAGCGGCTTTACGACATCGGCGAGATGTTCGAGCCCGAGGTGCCGGCCGGCTACTACGAGATCCCGCTGGGACCGCCAGCCAAGCGGCGCGACGGCAAGGACATCACGATCATCACCATCGGGGCCACGCTTTACCGCGCGCTCGAGGCGGCGGATACGCTGCAGGAAAAATACGGACTGAGCGCCGATGTGTGGGACTGCCGCAGCATCAACCCGCTCGATTACGAACCGCTGGTTGAATCGGTCAGGAAGACCGGACGGGTCGTGCTCTCCTCCGACGCCTGCGAGCGCGGCTCGGTGATGCAGACGATTGCCGCCAACCTCACGGCCATGGCGTTCGACGCGCTCGACGCCCCGCCGGTGGTGGTGGGCTCACGCAACTGGATCACCCCGGCCTACGAGCTCGAAGAGGCCTTCTTCCCGCAACCGGAATGGATACTGGACGCCATCCACGAGCAGATCCTGCCCCTGCCGGGCCACGTCTCCAGCACCGTGCAGACCCCTGCCGAACAGATGCGCCGCCAGCGCCTGGGCGTGTAAAAGAAGGATATGAACATGGCTGAACACGGATCGTATTTATCGGATTTATGTGAACAACTCAGGCTTCACTGGCCGGCGAACCGGACCGTCAATATTGTGTGCCATGGGCATAGTGTGCCTGCCGGGTATTTCGCGACGCCGATGGTGGATACGATGAATGCCTATCCCCACCGGCTACAGGCCGGGTTGAAACACCGGTTCCCTTTCGCCGTCATCAATGTCATCGTCACGGCCATCGGCGGTGAGAACTCGGAATCGGGCGCCGCGCGTTTTGAACGCGAGGTCCTGTGTCACCGACCTGACGTGATCACGATTGACTATGGACTGAATGACCGGGGCATCGGGCTTGATCGGGCACGAGCGGCGTGGTCTAGGATGATCGAGGCTGGACTTGCTGCGGGGGCCAGGATGATCCTGTTGACGCCGACACCGGACGTCACGCAGGCCGCCGACTATAAAGGAAAAAACAAGACCCTTCTAGGTGATCATGCGGCGCAAATCCGTTCACTCGCCGCGACGTACGAGACCGGCCTC
>CAZOXS010000267.1:0-10336 GCA_964583785.1 uncultured Victivallales bacterium | reverse complement strand
ACCATCAACAGCAGCAAAATCTCCATAGTTACGGGATAAAAAGCTATAACGAACAACTGTTCTGTCCACCATGAAAACAAGTAAACAAAAGGCATCTGACATATCTAAACCTGCCTCTCTAACAGGCATCCATTCTTGTCCTATGACTTTTTCAACAGTTTCCACTGGTGTGTAAGGTCCGAATATAAAGACTTTTTCCCATCGAAAAGACGTCGCATCAGCAAGAACAAAATTGGTGCCTCTCAAAGAAGCTCTTTCTATACAATCCTTGATTCTGTTGTTCATCAGCACTCGCTGGATGTATGGTGTGCTCAACAAAACCAGAGGCAAAGACATGGCAAGTACAAACAGAACCAAAACCTTAGAGCGAATGATGTTCACGGCGCAGTCACCAAGTCACCATTCCCCAAAGCCACGCTACAACATGCAGAGCAACTCGACGAGCTACTTGCACAATTTCGACCAACTTCATTGTTGTGTTCATCCATTGCACGTTCATTGGCAGGCTGATTATATCGATCACCACAATCTTCATGATTATTGCCAATATCACGAGCACAGGGCACACCAACCGAGCGCGCCATCTGGCAACTCCAAAAGCAATGACGCCAAGCATCGGCTGAATCGTTATGCATTCGGCTCCGAGGAAATCGGCGTTGAGTTTCTCGTCTTGCTTGATCTGCATCAGCAGCCGCTTGCCTACAATTCGCTCTTGTACAGTGGGGAGACAAAACACATGCACACTTTTCCTTAAAGTCAGGACACTTACCTTTACCACCATATCCATTTCCCGTTCGGCGTGGGTCACTTGGCACAGTAGGTCCAAAAAGCCCTAAATAGTCGATTCGTAACACAGGACTATTTACGACAAACATCTGACAGTTACGTTCCTCGTCAACGTGAATAGTTTTACGAACATCCTTATCAATACCAATCACGAAGGCCCCACTACCTAGCAATTTTTGGCCACGCTCATTTATCGGATCCCTATTGATCCAGCGGCCTAATACCGTGCTCAGATGCCTGTAGCCGTAGAGTGGCGCATCCGGTGCGAACGTAGCGGAACCGACAGCGAAAAACGCTTTGCTGGCAGGGGCTTTGTCGTGGCGGGAGGGGGCATTCCGGTGGTGAATTCTCCAAAAATCCTCACCGCGCGATTTTTCATTTCCGACAACGGGGCCGTCAGTCGATGTTTTGCTGTAATATCCCATGGCGGAAACCTACGCTCCAAAGCCACAAGCCGCAAGCCGAAATGTTAGAACAGTGCTGCGACTGCGCATCGCTCCCGCATTTCCCGCCGTAGCCTTTGGCGTAGGCGACAAAGCCCCCATGAACATTGACTGAATCAACGACTTTGATCTTGTTCCTCTACGTCTAAAAATGGCTGTTTTCTATTTTCTCGGTCTGCCTCGGGCGGGCCGACGAGCCCCTTCCTCCCGCGGCATGCAGCCATCGTGACTGCTCCTCAATCACGAGAGCTTCTATTTTTTTCCTTAAGGATGGCTCACCATAGTCACGAATAGACACAGGAAAGAAGCTCTGCCAATTCGAACTGCCAAGAAAATCAAGTTGCAAACCTAGTCTCTCTAATTCGCCACGCAAGCACTCAGTGACAAGCTGTAGAGATTGCAATGAGTCTACCCCTATCGCAGATCCTACAATTTCTTTCCCCGCAATAGTGATCCTATATGGGCAGGCCCAGTCCGAATCTTCATCACGTGGCGTTGGCTCCCCCACACTTATTGCAACGGTTTCACCTGAGCCACGCACGACAAGTTCGCGTTGAGCGATGACTCGCCTCAAAACAACTGCATCTTTCACAGATTCGCCTCCAACATTAGCTTTTATTCGGGGCGCACGAGCGCTAAACAAACACATGCCCTGCAACGCTTACGGCCACACGTCTGTCTACCAGTTCTCAAGATAGTTGCACCAATTATCCCATTCTACCTGTGTTTGAGCATTGGCATAACCTCTACACTGCCCTCGCTTTGTATTGTCTGTCAGTGTATCGCAGAATGCATTTCTTTCACAATAAGTAGCCCGTCCATGACAGGAAAGGCCAAGAACATCCCATGAATCCAGAGGTCTATTGTGAACAAAGCTATAAAGTTCCTCGCCTTTGAGAAGTCTCCCTGCCGGATGGAGCGAGACGGAGGGAAACGCTCCGGATCTGAGAGTAAAGGAAGGGGCACCGGATCTTAATACGGTTCTCTGCGCTTTTATCCACCTGAGTTCCGCTTTCAGTTCCAAGAGCCGATCAATAGGCAGCTCGACATCACGTAAAGCCAGCTGTAAGCGCGCAACCTCTGCATTGAGAAGCAAGATCAAGTCAGCAGCTGATTGACGACTAGGCTGACTGGCTCGTTCCCAAATCGGATCCCGGTTCGCCCACCGCCCCAATTTCGGATTCAGATGCCTATAGCCGTAGAGTGGAACACCCGGTGCGGTGGTACGTAAAACAACGGCATGAAAGGCCGTGCTGGCAGGAGAGTTTGTCTGACGAAGGCTGGCATCCCAGCGGTGGCCGTCGCTAAAAAACCTCACCGCGCGTTTGTTTAAAACGACACCCCGTTCTTTAAACGGCTCTGTTGTGTAATATCCCATGGCGGAAACCTACGCTGCAAAGCCACAAGCCGCAAGCCGGAAATGCAAGACATCGCCGGGGCCTGCGTAGATCCCAGCCTGTCCTGCATAGCTCGAAGAGCGACGAAGGAAGCTGCGATAGCAGCGAGGGAAGGCAGCTAAAACAGTAACAAATACAGGCAATTCATTCGTTTAGCGATTAGCGAGATCTGACCCCTCCGCCCTCCTCCGCCCTTAGAACAGTCACTGGATTCCGGCACCGTCCGCGACATGCCCCCATGAACATTGACTAAATCAACGACTATGATCTTGTTCCTCAGCGCCTGGAGAATGACTGTTTTTTGTTTTCTCGGTCCCTGGCTGAGTGAGATCTGACCCCTCCGCCCCTGACTAGCGACCCCAACGCCCTACGCCCCCAGAAAAAAATCGCTAACAGATAAGCGTCAGTCGCTATTCTTTATTCTTCAGGTCTGGATTGAGGCCCTGGCTCGGCTTGGCCAAGTTTTCCACTGGATCCCCTCTGTCGATTTTGTCCATTATTTCTTCAAAATACTTATCAGGATATTTTGCAACAGCCTCCCAGTTTGTCGGCAGGTACACCCAAGACGAAGTACTATTGCGATAAGACCATAGAAAACTGTCAGTATGTTCTCCTGCTTCAATGCGACTACGGGGGTTGTTTAAGTCATGAAGACAACCAAACATTTTAATTTCTTTCACGCTGCCTGTTTTTACGCTATTGCCCGCATGATTTTCCACCGTAGAAAAACACCTATAATCTGCAGATTCTAATCCTATAGTCAAAAAATCAAACACAACGCGACTCCCGGCTGGTTTTGCCGCCAAAAGTATTTCATCAAGCCCAACGGAAACAGGTGTTGTATATACAATTTGGGGCGAAGAGTGAATACGGAATCCACGTTGAGAAAATATGGCAATAATTACTACGCACCCAACTAAAACAAATATGCTTGAAATTCTCATGTGATTCATTGTCATGATTATCCCACAGGGGGAACTGGTGAAGGAAATCCAGGCGGCACTTCTAATCCAAACTCAATAAAGCGCCTCTTCTTGCATTTTCCAGTAGCCCGACAAGTTGTGTAGTCCGTTATGTCACAATCAATGCATACTGTGATTTTACACCGCTCTTGGCATCTTTTCTGAGTACAGAAACGGTAGTATGGCCAAAAAGGAGTAGGATTCCACCAGGGCGGAAACCGCATCATAATCCAATCACCACAATCTTTCTCGCCTGTATCAACCCATCTGGTATAACGCCAAGCCACAAAGCATAAAAGTCCAACAGCATCAATCTCGCTGAACGGAGAGTTGCCCACGAATGTATATAAGGAGTCCTGTTGAATACCGGTTTTTTCAAACATTAAATGCAGCAGAAAAAGCCGATCAGCAAGTTCTCCCTTACTATAAGCAGTAAACGCATCTTCCCCAATCGGGTCCCTTGATGGCCACCGCCCTAATTCCGTGCTTAGATGCCTGTAGCCGTAGAGTGGAACACCCGGTGCGAACGTAGCGGAACCGACAGCGCAATCGCCCTGATTGGCAAGGGGGGTGGCGTGGCGGGAGGGGGCATTCCGGGCATCACCGGCAGGAAAAACCTCACAGCGCGATTTTTCATTTCCGACAACGGGTCCGGCAGTCGATGTTTTGCTGTAATATCCCATGGCGGAAACCTACGCCGTTAGTTGTTCCCCGGCAAGCCGGAAATACGAGAGCATAATCAATCCGAACCGACAGCAGTCCCATTCTCCACCTTAGAGGGTTCCTTAAATTCAAATGAAGAATGACGGGATTCGCCCCCTCCGCCATCGCCGTCAAGGGCTGCCCCCAATCCCCCCAATAGCTTCTGCATAACTGTAAGCATATTCATAAACTGCGAGTCTCTAAATCTCAATATTTCCTCTTGTGCCATAAGTGTTACGGTGTTGTGTTTGTCAGATCCAACCATTAGGGAAACGGATATCCTTTTCAGGAACGTGTCGTCAGAAGTATCCTGAAACCGTTCCGACCGCGAGGCAGGAGCAAATTCATTCAATGCATTCCATGCCCGATCATACAATATAGCCAAATTGCTCTTACTTACTGTTTGGATAGAATTTGTTTGGGAACCTATTCCTCTATACCCAAGGAAATCAATTTTACATTCGCCGCCACCAGCAATCTGTATGCGAGATACACCGCTTTCGGAATACAACATAACATTGCACCTCCAGACCTCGTTCGATGGCATCTCTTGAGGAATCGAGCCCTGAAGTCCGTTACAGAAACAACAAATCAGCAATAGTGCATAAAACAGTCGATTCATAATGTCACTCCATAAAGATCATTCTTTGTATCGTTCATTCACTTGCCACAAGGAACAGACTGCTCTTTGTATGTTCCAAGAGGCACCGATTCGCACTTTGAGCTTGATGGGAATGCCATCTGCTTTCCGCATCCAACATCATAACGACATAGACCGAATGAATCGGGCCAACTAGATATCGGAGCGACAACTCGCGTTCCCGCATCGACACACTTCCAGCAGTAATCAACAACATCAGTACAATCAATGACAGCCTTTGCCGCATCCCCAATGCAATCGGAACAATACGACGAACTTGAAACACATTCAGCCCAACAGTAAGGGTCTGACAAGCAGTGTTTACAACCGTAAACACATGCCGCACAGTTAAGAGGAAGTGAGCTACCTCCGCTAGTATCCTTAAGAGAATTGATAAAACAGCATTGGTCGAACACAACCTTCTTCCGCCTGTATACAGGAGGTTCGCGAGGAATTCGAGGAAAGCGAGGCGATTTGCCAGGAGGACGGCGGCGATGAGGTGGTAATGGAATATTACAGGTAACGCACGGGGGAACATCGTTATCTCCATTGCCAAGAATATCGCAAAATACAATGGCTGAATTCTTCACCATAGCATAAAGATTGAAACCACCATGTTCCCATATCGGATCGCGGTTCACCCACCGGCCTAATTGCGTGCTAAGATGCCTGTAGCCGTAGAGTGGAACACCCGGTGCGGTGGTACGTAAAACAACGGCATGAACGGCCTTGCTGGCAGGGGATTTGGTCTGGCGAGGGCGTGGACTCGGGTGGCGACCGCCGCGAAAAAACCTAACCGGGCGTTTTTCAAAACCGACACCTCGGTCGTTGATCGGTTCACCCTTCGCTCGCACAGCTACGGCGGACAAGCCTGTTGTATAGAATCCCATGGCGGAAAGCTACGCTGCCAAGCCGGTCACCGCAAGCCGATAATGCAAGACATCGCCGGGGCCTGCGAAGTTACCGAGCTGCGATAGAAGCCAGGGAAGGCAGCTAAAACAGTAACAAATACAGGCGATTCATTCGTTTAGCGATTAGCGAGACGTGCCCCCTCCGCCCCCTTCTGCGCCTGGAGAATGGCTGTTTTCTATTTTCTCGGTCTGCCCTGGACGGTCTTCACCCTCGCGTAACGCCGTTTTCGCTAGATAATCAACAATCATGCTGTTGTTATTTTTGATTGCCAACGACATTGCCGTTTCTCCTGAACTAGACATTGCTGTAATGTTGGCCCCAGCTTTTGCCAACATGCGTACAGCATTCATTGAGTCAACATAACAAGCATACATAAGAGGGGTTAATTCGCGAGGCTGAGTTTTAACATTTGGATTTGCACCTGCTTGCAACAGTTCAATTACAATCTTCTCGTACTGTTCACGCTCATAAGAGGAAAGCTCGAACTTATCCAAATGTAGTGCTGTTCTTTTGTCGTTTGTTGTTTGATTAACATCTGCTCCAGTTTTGATGAGAAATGAAACCGCTTCTGCTTGCTGATTCCAAGCAGCAGCGTGCAAAGGAGTCATACCTAATCGGTTTACCGCGTTTACGTCAGCTCCATGCTGAATCAGAATTCTCAACACATCAATATTGCCATGCCGCGCAGCTACATGAATGGGTTGTGTTCCGGCTTTCCATGATGCCCCCAACGTTATGCTGGCACCTTCGGCCAAAAGGTAAGAAACCGCGTCAATATTCCCATAAAGCGAAGCCCAATACAAAGCACTTCGTCCTCTTTTGTCTTCTAGATCAACATCCACCCCACTAATTAACTGATCACGAATTGCAGCAACATTGTCATCCATAGCTGCAAGATGAATGGGATCCCATTGGGAAGATTGCGGCAACAGTAGGCATCCGCTGCAAGCAATCGTCAAGACGGCAAGCAAAGAAACACGTGACCGATATATGTGCATTCTAGAATCCTTTAAGGGCAAGCGCAATGGCAGTTTAATGCTTGCCGATCTCTAAAAGGCCCACCTCCGCCGCTTCTAACGGCCAAGTAATATATCATCGCCCAATTGCGGCATATGGATCGCTGTTCGCCAGTCAGACCGCATCTATCACAGGAACGTCGAATATCATCAAGCAATGCACTGTCGCAATCACTTCGACCTGTATTCATATTCCGTGATCGGCGACATCGGCTATAACAATAGTCGTGGTTATCACATGCTGCTCTAATTGGACAGAACCCCGTTGGATTGTCTGGATCCCCTGATGGTAAAAGAGGAATAATTCGATCAGGTACAGAACAACCATCAGCTGCGGGAACCGTCCCATTCGGGTCCATTATCCAGCGTTGTCCTCTAGGGCATCTATATCGGCCTGGATCAACGTAATAGAGACCAAGATAATCCAGAACATTGACAGCCGAATTATTGGCCATTACATACAAGTCTTCTTTTTGAGAATAGCTGCCTGATATATATGATATTTTTTGCCGGCCAAAGCTCGTAATAAATGACTCAAGGTATTTAACAAAAGACATCTCGTTAATCGGATCCCTTGATGACCACCGGCCTAATTCCGTGCTTAGATGCCTGTAGCCGTAGAGTGGCGCATCCGGTGCGAACGTAGCGGAACCGACAGCGCAAAGGCCCTTGCCCACAGGGGCTTTGGCCTGGCGGGGGTGGGAATTCCGGCAGTGACCGTCGCGAAAAAACCTCACCGCGCGTTTTTCAAAAACGACACCCCGGTCATCGACCGGCTCTGTTGTGTAAAATCCCATGGCGGAAACCTACGCTCCAAGACATCCCGCCGCAAGCCGGAAATGCAAGACGGCGACTTGATCAATCCGCCCCTCATCACTCCCGATATCCGGTTCCAGCGGGTTGCTGATATTCAAATGAAGAATGAGGAGATACGACCCTTCATCCAACTTTCTTTCGGCGTAAAAGAGCGAATGATTTATGACTTTCCCAGAAGGGAAGGAGGAATAGGGCCAACCCCTTTTCAGTTTGAGTATAATCTATCTGCAAATCGCCATTCTCCCTTCTGGTGAGTCGACTCTCGCGAATAAGAGTTCTGACTCCAGGCAGAACAGCTGCGCCCACTCCACTCTTCTTGTTAGTGTACAGCAAGCACCCGTCCTGCCAACGAAAGGCTCCGTTCGTCTCAGGGCGAATCTCGTTGACCTTATGAAACCCATTCGTCCATGTGTACGAAAATACAACCAGATGATCTCCATTCTGCGTCACCGTCACTTCTGATTCTTCTCTCAGCATGTTGCAATTTACGAACGGATGTCCCCAACGAGATAGACCTTTGAGGTCACTCTTCAACAGAGTATATCTACCAGACAGATCAACAGACATTCCATTGCCAGCCGGTAAACCCCCTCCAAAAACTAAAGCTACTGTCCAGCAACCGATCCAGAGAGGAGTAAGACACCAAAGATACCGTTTCCTAAATTGTCGAGTAGACATTTATTACTTCCTTCTTTAGGTTTTCTTTGTATTCCCTGTTTCTCGTCTCTTTCGATCTGACGAGTGTCACATTATTCAACCATTGAATTCCATTCAATGCCCCTCACAGAACCGTACTTGTGATTTTCCCACATACGGCTCTTCGTTGTACTCACGCATTCGCCTTCAGGTCATAGAAGCTGTGATGGATTCTTGCCTTTGGCAGCGGGAAGCGCTCCATGTAGTTCTGGAACGACTCCCAGTTGAAGCTCTTCTTCTGGCTCCGGCGGTTCAGCCATTTCATGGCCAGACGTATTGACTGGTATCGGTAGTTCTGGATTGCACGGCTGTTTCCACTGACCCCGTAGTACTGGAAGTGCCCGGCCAGCTTGGCTTTGAATATCCGCCACAGTTCCTTTAGCGGAAGCATGTTCCTGATATCCTTGAGCCATTCGCCTATCGCTTTCAGTTTCAACGCCATCCTCCGGCGTTCGGTCTTGCGCCCGACTTTGAAGCCGCCATTGCGCGTTTTGTCAATGAAGTGCGTGAACCCCAGAAAACCGAAGGTTGCGGGCTTTTCGCCCTTGGCCTTGGCGTTCTGTTTCGCCTTCCGTCCGAACTCAATACACCTTGTCTTGTCCTCGGCCAGTTCCAAACCGAACTTTGCCAGTCGTTTCCTCAGCACGTCGAGGATTCTGGCTGCCTCGTCCTCGTGCTCTACGCAGATAACAAAGTCATCCGCATAGCGCACCATCTCCACCACGCCCCTGCACTTTGCCTTGACTTCCTTCTCTACCCACTGGTCCAGGACGTAGTGCAGGTATATGTTCGCCAGCATCGGAGAGATATTGCCACCTTGTGGCGTCCCCTCCTCCACATCGTGAACCCTGCCGTCCTCCATGTACCCGTTGCGCAGAAACCGGCTCGCCAGCCGTATGAAGTTCGGGTCGCTGATACGATGTTCCAGGAACTTCTTCATCCAGCCGTGATCCACATGATCAAAGAAGCCTTTGATGTCCGCATCTATGATGTGGTTTATCGGCTTGGTCATGATGATCTTGTCCAGACTCTTCAGTGCCTGATGACACCCCCGCCCTGCCCTGAACCCGTGGGAACATTCCAGAAAATCGGCCTCGTAGATCGCTTCCAATATCCGCGTCATACCCTTCTGCACGATCTTGTCTTCGATCGCCGGAATCCCCAGCGGACGCTGTTGCCCGTTGGCCTTTGGTATGTATGTGCGTCTTACCGGCTGCGGCTTGTAAGCCTGTCTCTTCATCCGTCCCACCAGCTCTTGCAGGTTCTCATCAAGGTTGCTTTCGTATTCCTCCAGCGTTACCCCGTCCACACCGGCCGCCTTGCCCTTCTTCAGTTGGCCAAAACAGTCGCGCAGGTTCTCTTCGTTCAGCAGGTAGGCGACATTGTTGATTCGCCCCTGCGGATCCCTCCTTGCTATCTGCGATATGAGGTCGAGTTTTGTTTGCACGTCTTTTCCAGTCTCCTGTACCGTCCTTGTCTCCTTCGACCTCTACACACAACGCCGGCCCCTTTGAGTCGGGTCATCTTCTCCCGCACAGGGCATTACCCCTGCTACCCCTCTACTATGAGCCGGTCCGACTCCCGCATGTCCGTCGGGCCGTTCTTTCCTCTTTCGGATTGTCCGGCCTTATCCTTTTCCCAAGGAAGACATACGGGTCTCCCAAGTTCATGAAACCTGCATTCATCAGCATACCACGGCCTCAGACCCCGGACGAGGGACATGCCGCTTACCGTTTACGCGCCATGCCCTGCTGCCTTCCAGCATATGAAAACTGTCGGCCTCGCCAATAATATTTTCGGGGCTCAATCCCTTCACTTACGTTGCGGTCTGCTGACTCCTCTCCTGTGGCTTCATCTGCGTTGTTACCTCCGCAGACGCACATTCGGTAACGGCCTGCTGGTTAGGCGTTAGCCGTGCCGGATTCTGACCAGCTGCATGTTTCACGCTTACCTTGGCGCACTCATA
>CAZOXS010000266.1:0-4936 GCA_964583785.1 uncultured Victivallales bacterium | reverse complement strand
CGTGGCGATGCGGACTTTTATGATGTGTCGATCGGCTTGCGTGGCAAGCAGAGCCCGAAGACACACGTTGCCGGGAGGATCGGTTATCGTTGGCGCCAGCCGGTTGACGCGGAACTTGAAGATGTCAACCACTACATTGCGGCGTTGAATGCTGAAACCACCCCCTTGGGCTTGACCACGTTTACCGGCGGCCTTGCGGCGGATATCCGGCCGTCGAGTACGGATGACGGGGCGGTGACGGTTGATCAGCGGGCCACGGTCGGGGCCTCGCGCCGCATCGTGTCCGAGCGGGTACGGGGGCATGCAGCACTGTTCTATGGTCTGGTGGATTACTATGGTGAGGATGGGCGCCCGGTGGACGTCCGTGATGATCGCCCTCCCGTGGTTGACGGTCGTGAGGATTATTACTGGGGGTACAGCTTCGGGGTCGACTGGTGGTTGAAACATAACTTCTCGTTCGGCGTGTCGTATTCGTATTTCGAGAACGTTGGCAGTCGTGGCGGTTCGGAGGCGGAACAGGAACAAACGGCCTACACGTCGGGACGCTGGGCATTGCGAGCCAGTTGGAACTACTGAACGTGAGTGCTGCTAAAAACATGGCAATTCTTCAAATAAAATCGTACATCGGCGGGTATTGTGTCGGCCTGTTGGCAACGATGCTGTTAGTCGGTCAAATGTTCCTGGCGGCGGGTTGCCTTGGCACGCGGGGCGCACTGCCCGCCGGGATGCCCACCTCTGCCGGTATGCCGACCTCTGACGAAAGTCAGGAACCGTTGACAACGCTAACCGATGCGTCGCCTGAGCCCGTTGAACTGCCCGAGCCTGTTAAAAAGGGCGCTTTGGAGGATATAACCAAAGGCTATGTGCTCAATGCCGGTGACCAGGTTTCGCTTGACGTTTTCCGCGAGCCCGATCTTTCGGGCACGTTCCTCCTGGAGTCCTCTGGTGTCATCCGGCATCCGCTTTTCGGTTCGGTTGAGATCGAGGGACTCTCCCTCGCCGATGCGGAAACCCGAATTACAAAACTGCTGGCGGATCGTTATCTTGTCAATCCACGGGTAATGATCCGGGTGGCCTCGTCGCAGTCTCACCGGGTTGTGATGCTCGGCGAGGTCAGGAAGCCCGGCGTTTTGCCCATGACGCTTGACAAGCCGATGACACTGATGCAGGCGGTGGCCGAGGCTGGCGGCTTCACCGATCTTGCCAGTGTCAACCGGGTTAGAATCGTGCGTAGCGCGAACGGCAGGCAAAAGGAAATGCGTGTCCGGGTCTCCCGGATCATCGATGGGCGCGATCCCGATGTCCTGCTTGAGCCCAACGACATTATCACGGTTCCACAATCCTTTTTCTAGACTCCTGAGGAAAGTATCATTTTCTATGAAAACACCCTATCTGGCAAATACAAGCGGCATCGAGGAACCGAGCTCGGGTATTCCTGGCTGGCGCGAATTGGTTGCGATTGTGATCGAACGATTCTGGTTCGGATTGGCTGCCGCTGTTGTCGTGTTTCTTTTTGTTTTCTTCCGGCTCTCGCAGGCCGTTCCCTATTACCGTAGCACGGCGGTGCTGTTGGTCGAACCCATCCAGCCACGGTTGTTGAATTACCAGGACGTGTTTGTTTCCAACATCCGCAATCTTGAATACTTCAACACGATCATCAAGACCCTGTATAATCAGCAGATGATGGAAAATGCGTTGACTCACGGCGGCTTGGCGGATCGACGGGATTTCTTCCCGCAGATCCCGACGCTTTCCGGCAAGGCGTCGGCCGCGCTGTCTCTGGTCAATATCAATGGGGTGGAAAAGACCCGCCTGATACAGATCACGACCGAGCATCCCGATCCCAAAATCGCTAGCGATCTGGCCAATGCCATGGCCAAATCGTATATCCAGCAGGAGCTGGACAACCGGATGACGGCATCCATGCAGGCGGTTGACTGGCTGCGCGAGCGCTCGGTTGAATACCGCGAGAAGCTTGAGCAGGGCATTCTTGCATTGCAAAAGTACCGCGAGGATGCGCAGTCGGTCTCGCTGGAGGAGGACCAGAATATCGTCATTGCCAAACTCAAATCACTTAATGCGACCCTGACATCGGCGCAGACCGAACGGATCGATGCCCAGAGCCGATGGGAGGCGATCCGGTTGAGAATAAAGGACCTGATCCCGGTCGACTCCCCAGCCAAGCTAGAGAAATTGCAGATGATTGTGCCGGAACTCCAAAGTCAGGTTCTTGCCGACACGCTTCCACGGTTGATTGCCCAGCAGCAGAAGGTGGCAATGTTGCGAGAGCGTTATAAGCCGGAACATCCCGATCTGAGGGAGGCGTTGCAGCAGGAGCGGTTGTTGCTGCTGGAATTCCAGCAGGGGTTCAAAACGGCGGTATATGTCATTCAGAACCAGTACGAGACATTGCTGGAGCGCGAGCAGAACCTCAGGAAGGCCCTGCAGGATCAGGAGCAGGAGTCCTTCCAGCTGGCCAGGCAACTGGTGGCGTATAACGATCTCAAGCGGAATGTCGATGCGGACAGGGAGATCTACGAGGCGGTCATCGCCCGCATGAAGGAAGCGAGCTTGTCGGGAAATCTGCCATCGGAAGTCATTCGCCTGGCCGAGGAGGCACGTCCGTCCGAAGCCCCGTTCCGCCCCAACCGCCACCGTACCCTGCTGCGTGGAGGACTGCTGGCCGGGGCGGCGGGACTGGGGGTTATTTTCCTGCTCTACTACACCGATCACCGGTTCCGGCGTTATGAAGAGATCGAACGCTCGCTGGGAATGTCCGTGTTGGCCGCCTTGCCAATCATCCGGGGACGCAGCATCCGGGACCGGGGGATGCTTGCCCATGTGCAGCCGGTCGGGGAAGTCGCCGAGGCGTTTCGTACCCTGCGTGCCATCATGGAGATCAACCCGGCAGTCGGGCATGCCAAAGTGCTGCTGGTGACGAGCGCACACCCTGCGGAAGGCAAATCGGTGGTGGCGTTGAACCTGGCCCTGAGCTATGCGCAGGATAACCGCCGGACCTTGCTGATCGGTGCTGATCTGCGGCGTCCGGTGCTAACTAAGTTCTTCCCGTGCGATGCCCGGCATCAAGGATTGGCCGATGTGTTGGCCGGAATAGATGACTGGAAGTCATTGTTGTTGCCTACCACCATCTCCAATCTGGATGTGCTTTCGAGCGGTTCGAAGCGCGATCGCCCCGCCGAGTTGCTGGGGAGTCGCCAGTTTCAGGATATGTTGGCTGAGATGCGCGACGTGTATGACCGGATCGTGATCGATGCACCGCCGGTCCTGGGGATCAGCGATACGCTGGTGCTGCTCAAGCAGGCCGATGGCGTTCTTTTTGTGGTCCGCTATGGTGTGACCCACAGCATGGGGGCGGCGCAGGCCATGAAGCGGGTCAAGGCGAGCGGCACGTTGTGTGTAGGGGTGGTGATGAACGGCGTGGATCTGCGTTCCATTGCGAATTCCTATTACTATCGGCAATACGGCGGGTATACTTACCATCAATATATCAAGAGGGCCTGTGACAATGTTTCCGACGAGTCTTCTGGCGACGTCAAGGCGGAGCGGCGGACGTGGTTTTCGGCACGGCGAGCAAAAGACATAAATGTGGAATCGACGTAAACTCTACGGACTATTGTTTCTGTTGGGCGGACTGGTGGTCCTAGTCGGGCTACCGTTTGTTTATGTGCTGAATTTCTCGCATGAATTTAGAGCTGGCGGGTTGATTCCGGTTGCCCACTGGCGTTTCCTCCCGGCGTCCGCCTATCCAGACGGAACCCTTCAGACGATTAGCCGTGCGGCTATGCTGGCCGCTGCCTTATGGATCGCGGCGCTGCTTCCACACCGTCCCCGAAAAGTGCTTGCAGGACTGATGCTGACTGGGGCTGGGCTTATTACCCTGATGACATTGCATCATCGGCTGGTTCCGCGTTCCGCGTATGACTGGTCCTGGCTATTTGTCAGCCGTAACCAGTTTGCGGCGTTTGCCTGCCTCATGTTCCCGGTGGCCTTGACCGGCGGGGCAAGGTCACAGTACAGGGCGTTTCTCGGTGGCCGTCTTTCTAATCCATCCGGTCTCTGGTATCTGCTGGCCGGACTGCTGGCGGTATCGGTCATCCAGACCGGATCACGGGCGGCTATCGGGATACTGATCCTACAGACAATGGGGTATATCGGGATTCAATGGCGCATCCGGCGTGACCACCCATTTGTCATCCCGCCGCTCACGCCGTGGCGCAAGATCCTGCTGGGGGGCATCCTGGCGATGGCGGTGGGGTTCGGAACGGTCAGCCTGATCCGGAACCAGCCTGTCCTGCAGGCGGCAGGCGGCGATTTTTACTTCCGGGGTGTCGTTCGCAATGATACCTGGTCGATGTGGCGTTCACGTAAATGGTGGGGGACCGGTCCGGGCACCTTCGCCACGGTATTCCCTTACTATCAGACGCTGCCTGTCGACCAATACTACTTCAGGCATGCCCATTGCGAGCCGCTGCAATTTCTGGCTGAATTCGGTATCCTGGGTGGGTGCCTGATCATGCTCGGCGTTGCCTTTATCTTGAAAGGGGCGGGGCGGGTTACGGGCTGCAGCGGGCAGTTGCCATCGTTCAGGGAGCTGGAGGGACGGGGTTTGTGGCTGGCGCTCGGGGGTGTTTTTCTCCATGGACTCGTTGATTTCCCCTTCCGGCACCCGTTGATTCTGCTGGTTTGCGGGATCTGGGTCGGGATGCTGGCACGGGGGTACGGATGGTCTGGAATCCGGACGAAATCCGCTTTCCGTCGATGATATTCTTGTGTAGACTCGTGATAACAATGGTTCGTGGAAAAATCGATTGCATAATCGACGGGCACGAAGTGTGTAAAATATGGGATGTTGAACCGCGAATTTTCCTAATTAAGCGAATTGGGAGATGGAACCGCAGAATACGCAGAAGACACA
>CAZOXS010000265.1:0-5309 GCA_964583785.1 uncultured Victivallales bacterium | reverse complement strand
TCCCCGGCGGAATGATCTCCAACCTGCGCTCACAGCTGGCCGATCAGGGGGCGCTCGACCGTCTGCCGGAAGTGCTGGAGGAATTGCCCAAGACCCGCGCGGACATGGGCTATCCGCCGCTGGTGACCCCGACCAGCCAGATCATCGGCATCCAGGCGGTGCTGAACGTGCTTTCGGGTAAACGCTACTCGATGGTCACGGAGGAGACCCGCAATTACGTGCGCGGCAAGTATGGTCGTTCGCCCGCACCGATGGACAAGAAGATCGCCAAGCAGATCCTGGGCACCGAGAAGCCGATCACCTGCCGTCCGGCCGATATGCTGGCCCCACTGCTGCCGACCATTGCCAGCGAGATTCCCGCCGGCCTGGCCGAAAGCGAGGAGGACATCCTCTCCTACTGCATGTTCCCGGAAATCGCGCTCGACTACTTCAAGTGGCGTGCCCTGCCAACCGAACAGCGGCCCACCTCCCCGGCCGACCTGGAGCTGATGAAGGAGAAGGCTCCGGCCACCGAGCCGGAAACGCCGGCACAGCGCTTCCTGACCGATACGGACTACAAGGAACTCGCCGATCTGGCCAACCGCGTCGCGGCGCTCCAGCTCAACGAGTTCACGATCCGGCGGCATGACCTGACGCTCTCGCTCAAGGGGGCAGGCGTGGCCGCCTCGACAGGAGCCGAAGCGATTCCCGCCCCGCCGCCGACGCTTTCAACGGTCAATACACCCGCCGCACCCGCGGCCGAGGCCGCCCCGGCTGCGGTCGAGGGCAAGACCATCGACGCGCCGCTCAACGGCACGTTCTATCGCGCAGCCGGCCCCGGCAAGCCGAACTTCGCGGAGGAAGGCGCCAGCGTCAAGAAGGGCGAGCCGGTCTGCATCGTCGAGGCCATGAAGCTGTTCAACCAGATCAAGGCCCCGGAAGATTGCAAGGTCGTCAAGTTCCTGGCGGCACACGGCGAGGCGGTCAAGAAGGGCCAGCCGCTGCTGGTGATTGATTAAAAAGGAAGATTAAGGCGAAAGATTAGGTGGAAAGATTAGGGGACATGGTGGTTTCCCTTGTCTTTCGCCTTAATCTTTCGCCCTGATCTCGGCGGCAAGAACAGCGATAAAAGTCCAGATCATGGACAAGGCGGAGGAAGCGATGAAAACGGTATTCTACTACATGGCCTTGGTGGCGATCGCTGTGGCGCTGGGCGGCTGCGAGACGGAGTCGTCCGATAATATCAGCATTTCCATCTCGCCCAACAATGTGACGATGAAGAAGGGTCAGTCGCAAACGTTTACAGCCTCGGGCTGGCGGGACTACACCTGGTCGCTGGAGGACAACGACATCGGCATTCTCTCGGCCACCAAAGGTGATTCCACCGTCTACACAGCCATTGCTGACGCCCCTACGAATTCGATCTTAACCCTGGTTCTGAGCGTGACCGCCACCATCGCCTCGACATCAACAGACTCGTCGCCAGTGGGGAACACTAACGGAAGTACCGTGAAAGCGGAGGCGTTTATTCATATGCTTACCTCACCTATCGCTGTTGATAATGACATTTCAATATCTCCATCGATGGCAAGCATCAAAAAGGGGCAATCGGTTGAGTTGAAGGCGGTGGGCGCAAGCGATGTAACCGATTATGCCTGGAAACTTGAGGATCCGGTACATGGAACGCTGTCGATTTGGGGTGGATTGAGCACAATCTATACGGCTACCAACGGGCCAGCGACGACGATCGAAGCGCCATTTACGCAAATAGTCAGTCTTTCTTCAAACGGAGGAAAGAACACGACCACCGCTGCCATCACGATCAGCAGTTTCCCCTGACGCCGCCATGAGCGATCTGCAGCCAGACCTCGAGATCACCAGTCCGGCCAATCCGCGTGTCAAGGATGTGGTGCGGCTGCGGCAGCGCTCGCACCGCGACGAGCAGGCGCAGATGGTCATCGAGGGTTATCGCGAGATCTCGCGGGCGCTGGACAATGGTCACCCGCTGACGGACCTGTTCTTCTGCGAGACACGCTTCCAGGGCGAGAACAACGAGGCTCTGCTGGCGCGTGCCCGCGAGGCCGGGGCCCGGTTGATCAAGTGCTTCCCATCCTCGTTCGACAAGATGGCCTACCGTGACCGTCCGGACGGACTGCTGGCTCTGGCCCCGCCCGTGCACCATACGCTGGCCGATCTGACCGTATCGGCCTGTCCGTTCATCGTGGTGGCCGAGGCGATCGAGAAGCCCGGCAATCTGGGCACGATCCTGCGCTCGGCCGATGCGGCCGGGGTGGATGCCGTGATCGTCTGCGACCGCTGTACCGACATCAACAACCCGAACGTCGTGCGCGCCAGCGTCGGCACCCTCTTTTCCCTGCCCGTCGTCGAAACCACCAGCGAGGAGGCGCTCGTCTGGCTGCGCGGGCACGGCATCCAGACCGTGGCGGCCACGCCGCATACCGAGACCCTCTACAGCAATGCGGATCTCACGCGCCCCACCGCCATTGTCGTCGGCACCGAACAGTACGGCTTGAGCACCCAGTGGATGGAGAACGCCGACGTGAATGTGCGCATTCCCATGCTGGGGCAGGCCGACTCGCTCAACGTCGCCTCCGCCACGACGATCCTGCTCTACGAGGCCGTCCGGCAACGGCGGGCCAACCTGTAACTTCATTTTTAACCACTATATGTTGTGGAATTGCCTTCCCGTACACACAACGTTGACTTCCTTTTCCGGCTGACGAGAACGGCGACGAGAATGGATTACGAGGAGAGCAAAGCTCCAATCGTCCCCCGTTCTCGTCGCTGTTCTCGTTCACCGATCTCCCGCTCCTGTTTCCGAGCATAAGCATGTAGGTCGTGGCGCCTCGCACGACCGCCGAGCATAAGCCCCGTGCATAAGTCGTCCGGCTGCCAAGGGTGCTTATCCTCGGCTGGACAGGCGAGGCGCCAGTCCTACGTTACGGGGTATCTCTCAAACGGTTGCTGTGGGGCATCCGCACCGCAGTACAGGCAGCTGATCTGGTTCCTGATGAGCGTACGTCCCCAGGCGTGGTAGATCGGTCTTTCGCCCGATTTTGCAACCTTCCCATCGAGCTTGCCGTCCCGCAAGTCGACTTCCTGGATCATCTCGACCAGTTGGTCGTCCGTGTACCCATGTTGTTGCTTCAGGATTTCCCAGAGTGCCTCCGTGATCATGAACAGTTTCTCGATATCGAACTGCATGGACTCATTTTTGATGCGGACCTCGGAGGCTGCACGGGACGCCATTTCACCGGTGGTCTGTGCGCGATTGGCGCGTGCCATCTGCTGGACGGCACCCGCGATGAATAATCCTGTCATCATAACCTGTCTCCTTTCCTACAGCATTACAGAGCGTACGAGCTCATCGCGCTCGAGATAGATTCCGTGGCCGTTCGGGCATTTATCGACCGGACCGCTTGAGGGACTCATCGCCAAGCTGCGCCTCGATGGCTTCCAAAAGTTCGAGTTTGCGGTCACGCCGCAGGATGTGCGACATCATCTGGTCCTGAAACCCCTGACGGCGCGAGAGGTGCCTGGCCTCCCGGTTGCCGACCATCCGCTCCTGGGCGACCAACGTCCTGACCGCCGCATCATAAGCCACACCGAAACCACTCATGATAGCCTCGCTTGTGTGTACTTGCCGCCAATCGGTTTCTGCTTCTTATCCATAAGCGCGTTCATTACAGAGTGGGATGGTCTGTTAATCAGATTATCAGACGTTATGCCCGCGGCACGTGAAGAGCAGCCAGGCGGCCAGGGTCTTGGCGTCGCGGATCACGCCGCGGGTGATCATGTCGTCGATCTGCGCCTGCGTGTATTCCTCGACCTGAACCCGTTCATCATCGTCCGGTGCCTGCTCGCCGGCCGAAGCGGGGATCTCGGCATAGAAGAAGTGGAACAGTTCCTCGGTGTAGCCTGGTGCCGGATAGGCCTCGCCAAGCGGGACCATACGCAGTGGACGGTAGCCGGTTTCCTCCTCAACCTCGCGGCGCGCACACACCGCCGGGTCCTCCCCCGGCTCCAGCGTACCGGCCACCGCCTCCAGCAGGGCGGCACGGGCGGCAAGTCGATATTGTCGCACGAGGACGAACCTGCCATCCGGTTTGCGGCAGAGCACCACGGCCGCACCGGGATGGCGCACAATCTCGCGTGACGTCCGCGTCCCGTCGTCCAGCTCCACGCTGACCACATCGATCTTCAGCAACCGCCCCTCGAACACCCGCTCCGTTGATAGTGCACGCTCTTGCATAGGCACGCTTATACAACAACGCCAGCAACCTTGTCGAGCGGAAGTCCGACTTACTCCGTAGCCAGCGCCTCGATTGCCTTATCCGGAGACGCCTCGACTTTCTTGAGCATCTCCGTCGTCTTGCCGGCAGGAAGCCAGGCGACGACGCCTGTGCCGACATCATACATGGCACCGACCACTTTGACTTTGCCCTCGTTGATCAGATTTCGAACAGCCGGGCTTTTCATCAACAGGTCTTCAATCCCCTGCCAGACATTTTCCTCGATGGCATATGGAATGATGTCGTCGCCATGCACATCCGGATGGCGAGCCATCGACCGTTTGACGGCGGGGATAATATTGTCAACCAGGGGCGGGATATTCCGCTCAAGCGCGTGTCCTTTCCCGTGGAGGGCATGCGTCACCGCCGTTACCGCCCCACACTGGGTATGGCCCAGAACAAGCAGGAGCGGGGTGTGCACGTGGGCGACGCCATATTCGATCGATCCGATCTCATCGGTATCGCAGACATTCCCGGCAACACGGATGACGAAAAGATCCATGACGCCGGCATCAAAGATCAGCTCGACGGGGACGCGTGAATCGGAACAGGAGAGAACCGTGGCGTAGGCATAGTTCCCCTGGTTTTCCTTGCCAGCCAGCTCGCGACGGGCGGCATCGCTGTGGGGATACGTCGCTTTCCCCGTCGCAAAGCGTAGATTGCCCGCCTGTAACACCAGCAATACGTCAGCGCCATTCGGCTTGGTGACACGCGGTTCCGCCGCTTCCGCCGCGAGCGTCAATGGCGCGCACACCACAACACACCAGCCACACAACCACCCTCTGAGTAAATGCTTCATATGAGCCGCCTTCGTTCGAAACGCGTTCTAGCCGAACACAGAAAACCTCTTTGCGTGGCACTTGGGGCGGGGGTGCGTTAGCTCCTTAATCGCAAATTGTTTGAGTAAATGAGTCGATAATATAGCATGGCGTATCGCCAATTCCAAGCGTTGTAAGTGTTCAGTGTTCAGGGGTTCAGAGTTCAGGCAATATTTTGGGAACCAACGACCATTTCGGA
>CAZOXS010000264.1:0-3079 GCA_964583785.1 uncultured Victivallales bacterium | reverse complement strand
TAAATCAAATTTATCTTCATGCGAAAAATCACGAGATATAAATTTTGATAATACAATACATCTCGAAGAATTGATAGAATCTAAAATATTCAGATGTCAGATTGAAACCGCATTCAGTCGTTTTTCTAACCTTGGCTCTACCTTCCCATGTAAAAACGAAAAAACGCTCTTGTTTTTGTTCCATGAACATGATTGTGATATTTGTGTATCAAAAGTTCTAAAAGATTTAGCAAATAGTGAATTACGTGTATTAATTGCAGGCGATTTTTCAACCCAAAGTGGTTTTTTGAATTCTAAAGATCGTTATCACCTCGGCAATAATTTCTATCGGATAAATTATTTTAAAGAGTTAGATATCATGGCCAATATCCACAAACCCTTTCTGTTTGTTTTCCAAAACAATACGGCAAGCAATATTTTTGTTATAGACAAGGTATTTGACGAGGCGTATAATTATTACATGAATGAGATAATAAAATAGAAAAAAAATTGAACTAAATACCGACAAGAAAAACCAAAAATTTATATCATGTCAAAAAGATAATTCCTATTTTAAATCCTACTTTTTATCTCAACTTTGGTTCATGGCCAGAAAGAAATATGTGAGGTGAGTTCACTACACCGAAACCTGGATTTGTGAGATGCAGATCATCCCCATTTACAAACCATATTTTTCTTTAAATTGCCTAACAACATGCAACCTGAAACAAAAAACAAAACCTTCTTCCCTTTCTCAATAATCGTAGCGTTTATTGCACTGTTGATTTCGGGTTAATCACTGATATTAACGGAGGTTCCATTTTTAAGCCCCGCTATTCGAACGATTCCTTAATGTTTGCCGATGTCACCGCACTTGACATGAAACGATATCTCGATTCGGAAGAATTTAAAAACCAACAGGTCAAATTCCCAGAACAAAAAGAAAAACTGGCGCAGCTAAATAAAACTTTAAAAGAAGACGATAAACATTTTTTGATGATAGCCAGGTTGAAGTGAAACATCAAGAAAAGAATATTCAAAAGAAATATGAGAATAAATTAACAACTAAAACTTTAGGTATAATTTTTGAAGGTTTATCAGTCTCATAAAAAACTAAAAAATGAAAAGAAAACTTATCCTGATCAACTATTTTATTCCTGCTGTTTTTTTAGTGTTTTCCTGCACACAAAAAGAAACCAAAAGTCAATTTGTAACAACAGAAGAAAGGAAAATAAACCAACCGGAATACCCCATTCAACTGAATTTACCGGAAAAAGGAGACGATACATTAAAAGCTTCCTTATTTGCCGTGTCGGTAAAATACATTCCGCTGGAAACTACCAAAGAAACGTTTCTCAGGGGAATTTGGGAAATACGGATGAATGATTCCATAATCGCAATTGCCGATTCAAAACGATTGTTGTTGTTTGATTATAATGGTAAGTTTTTGCGTCGTATAGGAAAGACAGGAAATGGTCCGGGCGAGTTTCTTTATATTTTTAATTTTGAATTATTAGAGGATACTCTTTATATCTCCTCCTCAGGAAAATATTCCATTATCAAATATACGCTCGACGGTACTTTTCAGGAGGAGCAAAAAACTAAATTTCAACCCGGGAAGTACCGTGTTTCTTCTAATGGAAAATTTATATTGTATGATAGAGATGATGGTACTGTTAACGCACTAAATAATAATTTTCAGATTATTGGGTCTGAAATTATGGAATATAATGTATCAAAAGAAAGATTGAAATATTCACAATATGATCCTGTTTACCTGACTTACTTTTATAAAGGCAAAGACAGGTTGCTGTTTACCAATTATTTAAACGATACCATTTGGAATGTTTCGTCAGGAAGGAAAACTCCTGAAGTAATTTTATCTCCCAAAAGTATTCTCTTACCCTGGACCAAACAAATTGAGTATTCCAATGGCGATTTCAAAAAATTTGAAAAGCAGTCGGAACCTTATCAAATGATAAATGTGATGGAAACGACATCGTACCTGTTTCTGTTTCAAAAAGGATGGCAGGAACAAAAGTTAAATTCCATTTATATCCATGATTTAAAAACAAACCAAACTCACAAATTCGAAACGCCCTATATTTTCGACGATATGGTTGCCCGGCAAAACCTTAGCCCCATGTATTTTACCGAAGACTATATTATTTCTACAATTTCTCCGATGAAATTATTAGAAGATTTGAAGAATGCTAATGTGGATAAAAACGTAAATGCCGAATGGCTTGAAAAAATGCGAAATATAAAAGAAGATGATAATCCGGTGTTAGTTCTTGTTAAACCGAAAAAGTTGGGTGAATAAATCAATGAATCCGGTACTTTGTATTTTAAAATGAAGTAGTGAACTTTAGAGTTTTTGATGTTGAACATAAAACTAAATAAGTCAATATGAAATTTAAAAATCGCCGTCCTGCATTGAAAATCTTCTGCTTTTTTTTCTTTATTGTTTTTGTTGGCAGCCAGTCAAAATCTTCCAATAATAAAGGTTTAAAAGAACCGGAAACACAGGTGGAATCCAACTCATTTTTCACCATCCCTTTTGCCGATATCATAAAACATAAAAGGGAAGTTTCTTTATCTGAGATTGCTGAAAGTGTTGAATTTGTGCAGTTTGAAAATTCACCAAAAGCGTTACTTGGCCGCATTAGCGAAATTCAACTTACCAAAGACTATATTTTTTTGAAACATAGCGGCAATAAATTATTAACCCAGTTTACCCGCGATGGCAAATATATACGGCACTTTGGCACTTTAGGTCGTGGTCCCAAAGAATATGCATTAATGCGGATGTTTTCGCTTGATGAGAAGAATAAACTGGTGTACATTCACACCAACTGGACACGAAAAATCCTGGTTTATAACTTCGATGGAGAATACGTAAAAACTTTAAAATTTGGAGCTGTTGAACGGGGGATAATAGCCTGGGGCAGGGATAGTTTGCTGGTCAGTTTTGGTGAACCGCATATCGGTAACGAACCTTTTGTTTTTATCGAACACAATCAAAATGGAGATACTTTACAAGGTGTTGACAATCATATTTTTTGGGACAAAGATGAAACAAGCCAATCGATGGTTGGTT
>CAZOXS010000263.1:0-4665 GCA_964583785.1 uncultured Victivallales bacterium | reverse complement strand
CGGGTTCCACCCCGTCCGCAGCGTTGTAAGCCATTACGAAGAGCCCTCTTCAATCTTCAGTCTTCAGTCTTCCCTTCCCTTGTCGCGGCAGCTCTCTTAGCGATCCCAGGCTTCCTGTCGGCTCAATCGGCCCCTGAACCGAAGGTCACGGCGCGCGAGGCGTCGCTGCTGGGCCAGGCGGCAGCCGTGGCGGTCACGAACATGCCGCAGGCCGTGGCATTGCTGGCGGTGGCCAATGACCCCAATGCCAGTGCGGCGCTGGATTTTGCCATCGGGAATTTCCGGTTCCAGAGCGACCAGCACGAGGAAGCCGTCGCGGCCTATCGCGAGGCGGTGCGTAAATGGCCCGCGTTCCGCGATGCCCGCAAGAACCTGGGGCGGGCCTATCTGTTGCTCGAGCGCGAGCAGGAGGCGATCGAGGTGTACCAGGGGCTGATGATGGATGGCTACGTTGATGCCGATACCTATCTTTTGCTGGGACATGGCCTGATGATGAAACGTCATGCCGTACCGGCGGAAACCGCCTATCGGCAGGCATTGCTGCTGGAACCGGAGCACCGCGACGCGCTGCGCGGGCTGATACAGTCCCTGCTGGATCAGGAACGTTTTGTCGAGGTCCGCAACCTGCTGCGCAGCGCACTTGACCAGCAGCCGGGCGAGGCGTCCTACTGGTCGCTGCTGGCCAATGTCGAGGTGGCGCTGGAGAATACCGAGGCCGCCATTCGCGCGATCGAGACCGCGCGCCGCCTGGATGCCAGTCCGCCGCCCCTGCTGATGTTGCTGGGCGATCTGTATCTGGATGCCGGCCGTGCCACCGAGGCGGTTGCTCGCTACGAGGAGGCCAGGGGTAAAGGAGGCGTTGAGCCTGCGCGCTTCCTGCGGGCGGTCGAGGGTCTGGTGCAGCTGGGGGAGGCGGAAGAAGCGGATCGGCTGCTGATGGCGACGGTCATAACGCTGGCAGCGGAAGATGCGGCTGCGCGCCAAACCGTTGCCCGGCTCAATGCGGAAATTGACGTTTTGCAGGGCAAGGCGGAGCAGGCGGTTACGCGTTACCGCGAGCTCGCCGCCACCGATCCGCTGGATGGACGCGTGCTGCTGCGGCTGGGGGATCTGCTGCGCGAGACCGGGAATGCCGCTGAAGCGGAGTTGACCTACGAGCGGGCCGGACGCGTTTCCGGTTTCGAGGCTGAGTCGCTCGTCCGCCGGGCACGGATGGAAGTGGAGGCGCGGCGCTACGCCGAGGCGTCCGAACTGCTCGAAGCCGCCCAGCGTCTTGATCCTCAGCCATCGGTTGCACGCTATCTTGAACAGATCCGCCGATTGTAGCCGGTGCCTCCGCCGATGGTAGCCGGGTCGGTGACCCTGGAGGGATTGTAGCCGGGGTCGGTGACCCCGGAGCCCATGAGAAAAAACATGGCGAAGTCTTCCGTTTTGCCAACCCATGCACGGCCGGGGTCACCGACCCCAGCTACAGGCGTGTTATTCACGCAATCCCCTCGACTCGGAGGTGTAGCGAAGGGGCACCGGGACCCTCGACGGCCCAGTGACGCGAGGGGCGGCAACCGGGAATCCAGATGACCTCGTCGCCGATGATGAAGACCGGGATCCGGTCGCGCTGCGCGGCTGGAATCTTGGCGTCGGTCAGGATGTCCTGCACCTTGCGCTCGCCCTCCATCCCGATCATGGCAATCCGGTCGCCCGCTTGCCGGGCGCGCACCCTGATGCATGGTGGCCTGGCGGCATCGTAGCGGATATGAACCTGGGCGGGATAGGTGCCGGGGACGGTTGACGGCTCGCGGGTAAACCCGGTGGTGACCTGTATCTTGATCCGGCAGTCGAATGCCGGCAGTGGGGTTATGCCCGGGATCGTCAGTTCGACGGGCGTGAAAACCGCTGCGTCCGGTGCGGGCAAGGCGATTGCCCGACGCAGGCGATCATACTCGTGGCGAATTTCAAGCGTGGGTGAAACGCGGATGCAACCGCCGCCCTCGGGCTGGCGGGCTAAGGCGTCGAGCCGTTCGATCAGGTCGAATCGGACCTGCTGCGGCTGGCCGGCATCGCGCAGCCACACGGTGAGCAGACGGCGACGCAGCGCCAGCGGTAGCGGGCGGAACGGCTCCAGCCACAGGATGTCGCTGGCATCGTCCGGATTCACGGACGGTCGTTGCGCGGCGGTCAGTTCGTCGAGCAGTTGATGATCCGCATACAGCAGATCGGCCGCGCGGGCGATGGCCTGGGTGGCTTGCGGGTTGAGCAGGTCCTGTAGCAGGGGCAGGATACGGTGGCGTACGGCGTTGCGACGGTAGGCGATGTCGCGGTTCGAGGCATCCTCGCACCAGTCCTGCCCGATGGTCTTGAGATAGACCTCGATGTCGCAACGGGTGATGTACAGCAGGGGACGCACGAGACGGCAGCCCTTGGTCGCGCTATCCGGCGGGATCCCGCCAAGCGCGGCTGGCCCCGCCCCGCGACAGAGGTTGAGCAGCAGCGTCTCGGCCTGGTCGTCGCGCGTATGCGCGGTCAGGATGGCGTTGGCTCCGGTCGTGTGTGCCGTGCGCCGCAGGAAATCATAGCGCATCTCGCGGGCCTGCATTTCGATCGACCGGTGGGCGGAATGGGCGGCAGCCGGTACGTCGACGTGTTCAACGTGCAGGTTGATGGCAAGACGGTTGCAGAGTACTTGCACGAATGACGCGTCGCCGTCGGCTTCGGGCCGGATGCCGTGGTGCAGATGCGCAGCGACGAGGGTCAGCGATCGTTCCTCGGCGATCGTGGCCAAGGCGCACAGCATGGCGACCGAGTCCGCGCCGCCCGAGACGGCGGCCAGCAGCACCGTTCCCGGTGCCGCCAGTCCCGCTTGATCCATCGCCGCTAGTACACGCCCGGTAAAATCGTTCGTTTTTTGCATGGTTCAAAACCTACAGGGATTGCCTCTTTAAATCACGCCATTTCGATCATGCATGCAGTAACTGACGAGGAGGGACGTCGGCGATCACTTAACTCGCGACTTCTGGCACAGGCCCACCAGCCAGGCAATGGCAAAACAGACGGTGAAGGAGATGGGGAAGTAGTAGACCCAATGGATGCCGGCATGGCGGATCGCCAGTGTGGCGGCAACCGCCGGAATCACGCCGACGCACCAGGCGCTGAAACGCGCCTTGCGCGAGACGAACCCAAGCACGAACAGCGCCAGGACCGGCGCATTGAAAAGGCCCATGTAGGTCGAGAACGCCTCGATGATGTTGTCCATGCGCGAGACGCTGAACGCCATAGCCGTGGCCAGGACTCCAAGTGCCACGGTCAACAGCCGTGCCTGGTTCACATCGTGGTGTTCGCTGCGCGCCAGTCTGCGGAAGGGTTTGATCAGGTCGTGCTCGATTACCGTGGCCAGGGAGTTGATGCCCGAGTCCATGCTCGACATCGCGGCGGCGAAGATGGCACTGATCAGCAGGCCGGACACGCCTGCCGGCAGGCTGTGCATGATGAAGTGCGGCAGCACCGTGTCCGCGTTCGCCGGCGCGAGCGACGGGTTGGCCTGGTAGAAGGCGAAGAGGCCGAGGCCGATAAAGAGCAGCAGGGCAACCATGACCACATCCGTGGCGGCATTGAAGATGGTGGCCTTGATGACGCCGCCGGGCTTCTTGATCGCCAGCATGCGCTGTACGGTCACCTGGTCGGTCCCGTAGTCCTGCAGCATCTGTAGGAAGAAAGCGATTCCGACCGTCAGCCCGCTCATCTCGTACAGGCTCAGCCCGCCGCCGGCAATTTGCAGGAGCCCGGCTTCGCGCGCGATATGCAGGATGCCCATCATTCCATCCGGAGCCCGTAGAGTGAGGTCGATCGCCACCCAGAAGGCCCCGGCCACGAGAATCACGAACTGCACGACATCGGTCCAGAGCACGGCGGCCAGCCCGCCCAGCGCGGTATAGAGTGTCGCCATCCCGCCCATCAGCAGGATCGTCAGGACCAGTGGCAGACCGGTGGCCACGGAAAGCGCCAGCGCCGGGGCGTAGATCACGGTGCCCATCCAGCCGAGGCGGGCCAGGACGAACAGGAGCGAGACGGCGGTGCGTCCGGCCGGGCCGAAGCGCAAACCGATGAATTCGTAGGAGGTCGTGACTCCCCGGCGACGGTAGGCGGGATAAAGCACCAGCACGAGTACCGGCACCAGCAGGGGGCTGACGATGCAGACCACCAGCAGCGAGACGTTCTCCTCGAAGGCGCGGGCGGGTAGCCCCATGAACGTGACCGCGCTGGTCAGCGAGGCGAACATGCTCATCGCCACCGGCAGCCAGGGCATGGCGCGCGAGGCCAGGAAATAGTCCTCGGTGGTCCGCTGCCGCCGCATGAACCACAGGCCGATCAGCACCATGGCGGCCAGATAGATCCCGAGGATAACGGAATTAAGCAGGCCGAACGAGACGGGCATGTTGGGCTCCTTTGGTAAAGTCGAGAGTCGAAATCGTGAAGGATCGAAATGGGTAGAAGACAACGGCGGCAGGATAGTAGAGGCGGCGGTGTTTGTAAAGAGGCTCTTGCAAAACCCCTTGCTGCGCCCGCTTGAAGCCGGGCGCAGCAAGGGGTTTTGCAAAATATAATTCTTCAGCTCTGAACTACCGGAACGCCTGGCATCTCCCCCCCCGCCCTTGCCTTCCAAGGCAGAAC
>CAZOXS010000262.1:0-4360 GCA_964583785.1 uncultured Victivallales bacterium | reverse complement strand
AAGGCAATAAACCGTGCGCTTACCGAACGGAAGCCGCGCTCGCGGCGCGAGCGGGCTACAGCATGCCGAAACGGTTATAAGCGAAGCTTTGTCGCTGACCTCGGTGAGGTCGGTGCTTGGCAAAGGCTACCTCGCTGGCGGGGTGGCGTTGTGGATCTCCGCGCCCATCTCCGGATGCAGGACGAGGATCGAGAAGGCCACCGCTTCCTCGGGCTTGCGATCATTGCGGGAGAGGTAGTCGAAGCGTCCCCGCAAATCAGTATAGCCATCCTTCCAGAACTGTTCGCGGCCATCCGCCCCCCGTGCGAAAACCTTGATATAGGTCGTGGGTAGCGGACGCCCATCCTTGGCGGAACGGACATCGATCTGCCCGTAATCCTGGATCAGGCGCACGCGCAACTGATTGGCATACCAGGCCGTCGCCGCTCGGCGTCCCCGGCCCACGACTTCAACCATCAGGTTGCGCTTGGCGTAGTCCGCCGGCAGCGTCAATTCCTCGGGCTCGCCGTTGGCCTTGATCGTGAGCGCCTGGGAAAACGCCGGACGGATCACCGCGAAGTCCGTCGCCCCTTCGGCCAGGAAGGGCTTGCGGCTGAACATGAGCTCGATGTCCATCGGGTACAGGTTCAGCGTGACCTCGCCGACGGCGTGCGCGGTCAGCCAGAGTTTTCCGGCCTCGGCCTTGAGCGCGAGGGAGGGCGATCGCTGCGCCTGCTGATCAAGATCCTGCTGCCGGTTCGGCGTATCCAGCGCGGCGACCTCCGCCCCCTGCGCTTCGGCAATCGCCTGCACCATGGCCCGGAAACGCGCCTGCCAGCGCGGCAGGGGATAATCCGTGTATGCTTCGGCCAGAGCGGCCGCACGCTTGACATCAAGCTGGCGCAGAGCCACCCAGGCGCGCAGGTAATCGACCTGCACCTTCTCGTGCAGTTCCTTGTCGTCGATCCTGGCCAGTTGCGCGATACCCTCGGCCAGCCGATCCTGTAGCAGCAGGTAATAGACCAGCCCCAGCCGTTCGCCAGCCGGCCATTTGGCCCGGTAGGCCGCCGTCCGCAGGAAGGCCCGGTACTGGGCATCCAGCGCCGTGTTGAGGATCTTGTGCTTCTCGCCCACGGGGTGTACCCGCGGATTGACCAGGGGATCGTACTCCAGATGCTCGTAGACCTTCGATTCCACCGGATCGATCTGCAGTAACCGGGACTCCAGCACCAGGCCGACCCTGCCCGCCAGACTGCTGCGGGCCAGCCAGAGACGGGTACGGTCAGCGTCCTTGTGGAAGAGGCCATACGAGAATGTCGTATCGTGGAACAGGCCACGTGCCGTCAGCAGATCGGTCACCTGGGTGAAGAACCCGCGGTCCTTCAGTCGCCAGGCGATCTCGTTCAGCTCCAGCCGCCGCAGGTTTTCCGCCTTGAGGAAAGCCAGCACATCGTCGGCCGGTGCATATTGCGAGATCCACGCCCAGGAGGTCTTGTCCACCTCGGTGGGTTCATCCACCACGTTGAACCGGCGCGCCGCGGCCTTGCCCACCACGGTCTCGCCCACCGCAGCCTGGGCCGGGAACTGGGCAAATTGACCCGCGAAGGGGAACACGAAGAAATACTCGATCTTCTGGGTGGTGTACGGTTCGAGCCGCACCACGCCGTCATCGGTCAACACCCCGTCACGCAATGGGATCGCCCCCAGGGGGAGTTGCCGCAGCACATTGAGTACACGGCGCGAGGCCGTGGGGTTGGTCAGGGTGACGCGTCCGCCATACACCACCCGGCGCACGAATTCACCGGCGACGAACTTCTCGATGCGCTCGTTGCCTTCAAAGCGGTAAAGGTCATCGGGACGGAAGAACTGCTGCGAGATCAGCAGCGGACGGTCATCCGCCGCCACCTCCGCAGGCAGCACCTGCTCCGTGACCAGTAACACCGGGGAGGCCGCCTTGAGAGTCAGGCCGTCCTCGCCAGTCGTCTCGGCAACGGGCTCAGCCTCGAACGGCAGGCCGCAGAACGCCAGGGCCGTGATCACGTCCGTCAGGTTACGGTGCGCCTCCAGCAGGTTTTCAGACACCGTCTTGCCGCTGGCCACATCCAGCCAGAATCCGTTCGCGGTGAGACGCTCCGGCGTGTCCTCCTTGGCACGCACGCGATAATAGTTCTGCTCGGCCCATTCCTTGGTAGCCGGCAACGCGCGGTACAGGCGGATTTCTTCGTCACCGAATGCATCCACGCCCATTTCGAACAGGATCATATCATCCCCACCCTCCGCACCGCCGCCGCCTGCCATCCGTTCGGCCATCGCGAAGCTTGGCGCCTCCTCAGGGGCGGGCGCAGGGGCCGCTTCCAGCATCATAAGCTCGGCCGACTCTGCACGCATGCGCCGCGCCGCCGCAGGCCTGGGAGCCATGGCTGCCTTCATCATCGACGGCGAACCTACCGCATCGTCCGTGGTTATTATTTCGTTTTCAGCAGAGCCAAAACCACTCGCCGGTTTTTCCAGTTCGCCCGACTGCAGGGCGGTCTGCACGAGCCGTGCAAAGGCGTCGGGATTCGGTGGCAGCAGTTCCCACGCCTCGCGCAAGGCGGCCTGCATCTGGCTGGCATCGCCGCCGCGCTTGGCCAGCAAGGCGAGTTCCAGCGCATTGCGCTGCTGCAGACGGTCCAGCCGCACGTCCTCGGCGGTCAGCGCGTCCAGCAGCCAGCGGTCGACAAAGGTCTTGTCCTTCTTGCAGGCCAATGCTGGCTTGATGACCCGTTTGAAGAACTCCGGGTCGTGCTGGGACAGGAAGAGGTTGAGTTCATGGCAGGCGTATTTGCCGTACTTTTCACGTTTCGCCGCCTCGTCCAAGGTCGGCCAGTTCCTGAGGAAGGCGAACTCCGGCACCGTGGCGTTGCCGCTCAGCACCTGCAGCAGGTCAAAGGCTTGCCCCAGTGTGTTGATCGCGCGGTAGCGCGTCGTCGCCGCATCGGCAAACGTCACAGACTCCCCGGCGGCCAGGGCGCGGATGCGCTTCTGACGGCTGAAGGATTTTTCGGGATCCAGCCCGCTGAGCAGCCGCTGATCGACGGGCTTGAAGGATTGGTACGGACGCAGGTGCCGGAACCGGCTCAGCCCGAAACCGTCCAACACGACGATATCCAGCGCCGTGTGCTCCGGCGCATCGCCAACCGGGATGGTAACCACGCCATCCTTGTCGGGCACGGCATTCACCACCCACTGACTGCCCTGCGGCAGGAAGTCGTAGCCGATGTCGATCGGCTGGACACGCCCGCCAGCCATACCGCCATAACGGCTCAGGGACGCACCCTGGGCACCGGCAGCACGGAAGACCTGGCGTTCAGAGGCGTAGGCCTGATCGCCCTTCAGGCGCTCCTGCTCGGCGGTGGTATCGCGCAGTTCCCAGGGATTGAGGATCAGGCCGGGACGTTCGAGCAGGGTTCCCGCGAACTTCGCGTGCGCGCGACGTTCTAGCACGTAGCGGTATTCATCGCCGATACGGCGTCCGTTGGCATACTGGGCGTAGGGCGGCAGCATGTCGCGCGTGCCCGGCCAGGCAAAACCATCGCCCCCGGGGAATTCCATACCGGGATCGACATAGCGCGATACACGCAAGGCCACGCGGGTACCCGTTGTGACGTTACGCAGGCGCAGGCGCAAGGCACCGTCCTTTTCCGACACTTCCGCCACCGAGGGCAGGCGGTTGCCCGTCTGTTGTCGGCGCAACGTTTTCCCGAGCAGATACCCGGCGCGTGCCTCGGCATCCACCACTTCGATATGCACGCGACGTTCGTTCTCGTGCGACACCAACTGGTAGGTTCCGGCGTCCAACCCCTCGATCCGCAGTTCGCCATCCTTGAGCACGACCCGCTCGGTGCTATCCGCCAATATGGTATCGTCCCGCCGCTTGAAAAGCGAAACCTGACGAAGATCCGCCTGGCGATCATACGGGTACGGCAGGGACACGGCCTCGCCCGCCTTGAGGTGCAACCGCTCCGGCCACACCACGTCTGCTCCCGATAGTGTACGCTGCAGCCGCAGGTTTCCCGGCCCTGTAACGGAAATCCACGAAAGCGCCGTCAGCGGTCCCAGGTTCACGACACCGCCATCGTCCGTGCTGGCTTGGATCGACAGTTTATTCTTGAACGCGGGATGATACACATCCACATTCAAGGGCACCGCCTCGATCGGTTCGCCGGTCAGGCCGCGCACCTCAAGCCGCCACCCATCGGCAGCGGGTACCAGGAACACCTGACTAAGCGTATCGCCGCGGCGTGCCGGATTAAGCTCCACGCTCCGTTGATCGGTCAGCGTGATTTCCTCCAGATCCCGTTTGCGCTTGAGCTTGGCCTCGACCGCGACGGAAAGGCTG
>CAZOXS010000261.1:0-12483 GCA_964583785.1 uncultured Victivallales bacterium | reverse complement strand
GACGCTGAACCGCAGTCTCGACCCGGTTTACTACGATGCCCACCTCGACCCCGATGAGGATCGATGGAGCAACTACGCCGAGTTCATGGCGGATACTGACCCGACCTCTGTACAGAGTTATCCAATTCCTATGGTGCGCGTGAGTGCCCGTTACAGCGGACGTTACGGCGATGATCTGACCGATGTCATGGCGGCAGGTGTGACCAGTACAAACACCAATGACGTTGTGGTTATCACGAATGTGGTCGATGAGGCCGGGGTGCAGTTACATCTGCACTTCTATGATGTGCCGACGCGCGATGGATTTGCTACGGCAACGGTGATGACCGGTACGGCCGTGACCGAGCTGCGTGAGTTCGACACCGGGCACCTGACGGAGGGCATGAACTATGTCTTCGCCTTCCTTGATATGAATAGCGACGGGGAGTGGGATCCGGTGAACGAGCCGGCGGGGATTTCGTCGTTCAACATGGGCTGGGGCAATTGGAACGAGGTGGATATCCCGCTGACCGATGATCGCCAGATGCGCGGTTACCCCCGGTTGCGCTGGGAACCGGTTCCGGATGAGGAACAGGCCGTGACGCTCGGGTATACCGTGATTGCCAAGCAGGGACGTAACGTGGCGTTCACGCGTTTTGTCGAGAATCCAAGGCGCAACTACATTCACGAGGGCGATTACCTGTATGCCGGATTGGATGGCTTGGGCGGCGATGGGTCGCAGGATGCATTCACGTTCGAGGTCTACAAGAACAATACGGTTTACGGACTGGACTTCGAAACACCGCAAGCGATCCTGATCGCGATTGTGACCAACACAGTCACTGAGGCACCGGTCGTTGTGACGGGCAATGACATCACCTTTGCCTATGCCCGCAACGAGCTGGCCTGGACGATGGATAAAAATGCGACGTGGTACCAGTTGACGTTCCGTGCGAATACGGCTGCCGGAACAGTCGGTTCGGTGAACCTCATGCAGACCGGCCGCCTGACGGCTCCGTTCCGCGATGTCAACGGGCAGTATACCGCCGACTTGCCGTTCTATGCGGGTGATGCTCGCGCGGATGGCACGGTTTGGACGAATGGCCGCTATTGGGTGCAGATCACGACCGGTATGGAGGGCGGGGTTCCGGTGTCGTCGGCTTGGATGCCGTTCAACCTCGGGTTACGCGAGCCGGACGAGAACGACGGCAAGAGTATGATCGAAGGCAAACTCTACGACTTCGGCGGACATGACTTCTTCAGTGATGATCTGCGGCGCGCCGGAGCGGTCTCGAACCGGATGCCGGTCGTGGTGCAGACGTTCAGTAATCCGGGCTTCAGCGGGGTGCCGGATGCGCAGTTCACGATCAGCCCGGCGGCCTGGACGAATACGCAGTACCGCTTTGAGGCTGTGTTCCAGCTCAAGGGGCTGCATCGCGGGTCGCATTACCTGCGGGCGTTTGTCGATTCGAACGGCAATGGCTTGCTGGATGAATGGGAGACCTGGGGCTTCAACCGCGATACCCAGACCTACTACGAACCGCTGCGGATCAGCCTGGAAAGTACCGGGGTGATGCGTGTGCAGGATCAGATGGTGATCATCCGCGACCGCGATACCGATGATGACGGGTTGCCGGATATCTGGGAATATGACAAATACGAGCGGGATCCTGGCGTTACGCCCGCTAGTGCGGAAGACTTCCTAGACCTGATCGGCGGCGAGACGCTAGGGGAGAATGACCTCTCGATGGCTGTCCGCTGGCAGTATGGACTGGATGCCTTTACGATGCTTGATATGGCGGTTCTGGATCAGAATTCTAACGGTATCTCGGATGAGTGGGAGCGGACGTACTTTTTAGCTTTGCTTGGGGCTGGTCTGGAAGATGCGGATGATGATGGTGACGGCATGAGCAACTATGGCGAGTATATCAACGGTTCAGATCCGCTGAATCCGGGCGATAGCCTTAGGTTGACGCCAACGCCGATCTTAAGCGGATCCCCAGAGCTGACCTGGAGCGGTGAGGTCAATTACCGGGTGCAGTATACCGATTCGCTGATGGCGAGCTGGACGCAGGACAACAACATGTTTAATTACACGCGAGTAGCCATTGGCGGTGGTGCCTATACGTGGACTTACACCGATCCACCCCCAGCCAGCGGATCGCGCTTCTACCGCGTGGTCATCGTGGATTCTGGAGATCCTTATCCGTGAAAGTAGGGCAGGCGCCCCGCCTGCCCAGCCGAGCAAAAGAAAAACGAACCGAAAAGAACACAAAGAGGGAAAAGGGGAAGGAACATACGATGCCTGAGATATGTAGATTCCTCGGCCATTGGAGTAGTCATGCTTGAGGTCGTTGACGCAAAATACCTATCAGGATTCACAGTTCACCTGGCTTTCAGCGATGGTACAGAGGGGAATGTAAATCTGGCGGACTCTTTGTGGGGGCCTGTATTTGAGCCCCTGAAAGATGAATCTTTTTTTAAGCAGCTTACTTTGTCGCCGATACTTCGCACGCTTAGCTGGCCGAATGATGCCGATTTCGCTCCCGAACACTTAAAGGCAAAAATGGTTGAACAAGGCATGAAATGAATACAGATTCACCGCAAAGAACGCAAAGAGGGGAAAAGGGAAGGCACATCAATCACAAAAATCCTGCTGCCGTTCTTTGTGAACTTTGTGCTCTTTGTGGTTAAATAAACGCGTTCGTAGGCCCGGCTTCAACCGGAATGCCGAGCATAGGAATTGAGAGCCTCACAAAAAGAAATTGTAAAGCATACGCAAACTGCGGTACTATTACGGAACTGCGGTCTAAACGTCGAGAGTAACGATGAAGGAGAATAGGTCAATGAAGAACCCCGTTAAATCCCTGTGTGGTGGTGCCCTTTTTGTCGCAGCCCTGTGTGCGGTCGGTGTGTTTTCCACCGGTTGCGAATGGGAGTCGAGCGACAGCGAAGGCTCCTGGAATGATTCCATGAGCTGGGTCAACTTCAGCGGCATGTACCGTAGTGGCGACGGATCCCGTCCACTCGTCTCGAATTTCTCGTTGGCGAGCGGTGGTACGGGGGCGACAACGACGGATGACGGCGAGTTTAACGAATATCCGGTTGCAGGTCAGGTTGGGCCGTTGAAATCGTCCCCGTTCGTGGTTATCGAGGATGTGATCAACTTCCAGAATCGCGGCGCGGCGGGCTGGACGCTCAAACCGGGTAGTGTAAATATTGCGTTGACTGGTACCAGCACGGGGCCCGTCGGTTCATTTACGGATAATGGTTCGGGTATACTTGCCGGTACATACTCCCAGGTTCCCGGCGGTCCTTCTTTTCCTGGAACCGGTACTGTCAACTATGATACCGGTGCCTGGTCGTTGACGCTATCGGCTAGTGACCCGTTCGTGCAGGAAGCGCAGGTCAGCTATACGTACGTTGTGCTGAATGATACTAGTATTTCAGGGGGTGGGACGACAACAGAAAACCCACCGACCAGCGGTGATTGGGTCTATACCCTGCAGGTAGCGCAGACCGGGAATCGCCTTAGCTTCACGGATAACCGCGGGTTTGTATGGGAAGGTGTGATCAGTTCCGTGACCACGCCGGGCGGGGACAGCAGTGGACGCTCCCCGGGCGATGTGGTGGGGACGTTCGAGGTGAAGGGGGTGACGGACGCAAGCTACAAGATCACCGGCACCTTGAGTGGCAGCTATCTGGTTGTGGCGCCGGACGACGGTGTTACCTATGGACAGATGACCGCTCGCCGCATCCAGGGGATCTGGATTGAACCCACTGGTAACGGCGATCTCTATGGAGAGGCCTCGGATTCCGGGCAGACGGCGGTGACGACGACCACGACAATATAAGTTATCGGGCTGCATCCCGTGTAAGGATATGTAGGACAGGCACCCTTGCCTGTCCAGCCGGGTACAAGCATATGGCCAGAATTGCTTATGTGTATTCGGTCGGGCAAGGGTGCCCGACCTACGGAAATGGGCAAAAGGTCAGACATGTTGAACGTACGCGACATAGCCGGTCGGTGTGTTTTTTTGCTGATGCTGTTTTCGGTAACGATTTGTTCTGAAAGTTACGGTGCCCCAGGTGATTCTGCTGCGGATCCGATTCTGATAAGTAATCCTGATGGCTTGTACGCTATCCGCACGAAGCTGGGATCGCTGCCAAGCCCTGTCTATTACCGCCAGACCGCCGACATCAATCTGTCCGGATATCCGAACTGGCAGCCGATCGGTACCCTCGCAACACCTGCATATGTACATTATGATGGTGCAAACCACAAGATACTCAATCTGACTCTTTCCCGCAGCGAACCGAATGTCGGTTTATTCGGGCATCTTTCGGGAAGCGTCGGCAATCTCACGTTGGAATCGGGGAGCGTGACGGGAAATGCGAATGTAGGCGCGTTGGCAGGTTTTCTCAATAATGGGACGATTTCCAATTGTTTGTCGAAGGTAGTGGTGTCCGGAAGCACGGCGGGCGGACTGGCGGGATGGAACCAGGGCGGGACGTTGCGGCGGGTGTCGGTTCGCGCCGCGACGATTTCAGGGTCGACTTACAGCGGAGGGCTCGTTGGTTATAACGCCGGCGGCGCTCTGTTTGAGAGTTTTTCCGCCGCCGCCGTTTCGGGTTCATCGAGTGTCGGTGGGGTGGCCGGACATGCCGGATCGGGCGCGAGCGTCACCTCCTGCTACTGGGATGCTTGGGTCAGCCCTACGGCGACGTCCGCCGCCGGAGGCATCGGCCTTACGACGCCACAAATGCAGCAGCGCGGTTCTTTCAGCGGCTGGGATTTCACGACCGTCTGGCAGTTGTATTCGGGCAAGAGCTATCCCTATCTCCAAGCGCAGGCGGAGGATGTGTTACTTCCTGTATTGTCCCCAGGTGGCGGAGCATATCCCGGCGCTTCCATGACCGTGACCGTCACCTGCGGCACCCCTGATGCGACGATTCATTATGTGATCGGACGGACCGCACCCTCGGATCAGACGACCAGCACCATAATCTCGGGGGAGCGTGTCAGCGTACCCATCGGCGAGACGCTCAACACGGTCGCCTGGGTTCGCTACATGAATCCTTCTGCCGTCAGCGCGGCAACCTATACCCCTGCACCGCCGGCAGACAAACCGACAGCTGATCAACCCGCCGGTGAGTATCCGGGCACCAACCTGAACGTTGTCTTGAGTAGCGCCACGAGCAATTCGACGATTCACTATACGACCAATGGGGATAATCCGAGCGAGACCAGCGCCTCGGTCGCTTCCGGCGGTTCGGTGGCTGTCCCGATTCCTTCCATCCTGAAGGCCAGGACCTATCGCAGCGATCTCAACCCGAGTGATCTGCTGGCGGTCACCTATACCAATGCCCCACCGGTGGTCACGCCTGGGTTCAATCCCGATGGCGGAGCTCATCCTGGTAGCAATGTGGCCGTGACCATTTCCTGCGCCACGGATGGTGCCATGATCCGGTACACGACCGATGGTAGTGAACCGACAGAATTGAGCGACGGCAGTACGTCGACTATTGTCGTGATGGTGCCCGTGCCGGGAACGCTCATGGCACGGGCATTTCATCCGGATCTGAATCCCAGCGCGATCCGTACCGCGGTCTACAGTAAGGCGGCTCCCGTAGCTACCCCTGTGTTTGAGCCCAATGGCGGGACGTTTGCCGGCAGTAGCGTGACCGTCACGATGACCTGTGCGACGGCGGGGGCCGTCATCCGCTACACGACCAACGGCAATGATCCCAGCGAAGCGAGTTCTGGAGCCACCAGCGGAGCTTCTGTCTCGGTTCCGGTGCGCGGCACACTCAAGGCCCGTGCTTATAAGAGCGGGTGGAACCCTAGCGAGATTAAGACCGCACTTTATGAGAATGCCGCCAATACAGCGATGCCGACGTTCAATCCGGATGCAGGGCCAATCCCGGCGGGCAATGTCAAGGTGACCGTCGACAGTACGACGCCCGGAGCCATAATCCGTTACACGACCGATGGCAGTGATCCGACTGAGACGAGTGCCAGTGGCCTCGCAGGCATGATGGTGCCTGTGCCTGTGCCGGGAACCCTCAAGGCCAAAGCCTGGGCCGACGGCCTGAATCCGAGCGCGATCAAGTCGGCAAGCTATACGACCGCTGGCGTTGTGGTGACACCGACCTTTAGCCCGGATGGCGGAACCGGGGGGGGGACGGTCAGCGTGACGCTGGCATGTGCCACGCCGAGTGCGGCAATCCATTATACGCTGGATGGCAGTGAGCCGGTCGAAGGCAGCCAGTCGGTCATTCCGGGAGTGCCGGTTGTCGTATCGTTGCCATCCACGCTCAAGGCAAAAGCTTATGCGACGGGGCTTTTCTCCAGTCCGGTAAAAACCGCCTATTATGGTGATTTTGCTGGCGGCAGCGGTACGGCGCAGGATCCGTACCGTATTGCGACGGCCCTCCATCTGGACCAGGTGAGGAACCATCTGTGGGCGCATTTTGTCCTGATTGACGATATCGATCTTGCACCCTGGAATAGTGGCGAGGGGTGGCTGCCGATCGATGATGGCGGTAATGGTTTTGTGGGTTCGTTTGATGGTGGCGGACATGTGGTCAGTAATCTTTACATCGTCAGACCAACCGCCGACTATATGGGTCTGTTCGGTTATGTCGGTGCGAGCGGGCGTATTATCAATCTGGGAATACGCTCTGGAAGTGTTTCGGGCAAGAATTATACTGGAGGACTAGCCGGAACCAACAAGGGAACGGTTTCCAATACGTTTGCACAATGTGCGGTGCTGGCGTCGAGTTCTTATGCGGGAGGCTTGCTTGGCTCTGCCGATCCGAGGAGTCTGGTTGCGGATTCATATGCATCCGGTGCTGTCACAAGCATGTATTCATGGGCGGGGGGGTTGATCGGCATAATCAACGGCAGTGTCATCCATTCCTCTTACGCTGTCGGAGCGGTCGGAGCACCGAGTGTGGTAGGTGGTCTTATCGGGCAATCGCTTTCGGGGGATCCGGTTGGTTGCTATTGGGATACACAAACCAGCGGAGTTTCCGGTTCAGATGGCGGAACGGGAATGGTCACGACAAACATGCAGAAGCAATCGACGTTTGCCGGCTGGGATTTCGCGGATGTCTGGCGGATTGACGAAGGCGTGGATTATCCGCGGCTACGGGTGTTTGATCCCGCCACATTATTGACGCCGCCGGACGACTGGCTGATCCGGTTCTATGGATCGGTCGAGGCGGCACCGGAGACCTCGGTCAAGGATTGGCCGCTTTCCTGGGAATATGTGGCCGGAACGGACCCGACCGATCCGGAATCGCTGTTTGCCGTGACAACGGCTTCCTCGGAGACCAATACCCTGTCGCTATCGGTCAACAGTTCCACGGGCCGTGTGTATAGCCTGCTGTCGCGTGGCTCGCTGTCGGCGGGTGACTGGCAGGCGGTCAGCGGGGTGGCGGAGCAACCCGGCACAGGCGGACCGCTCGAGTTCACGCTGCCCGCCCCCGGCGGCCCGGCCTTCTACCGCCTCGGTGTCCGCCTGGCGGAGTGAGAAAAGGAAAAGCCTACGGCTTGACTTTCATCCCTGCTTGTTGCGAGCCGAATTGTGATCGTATTTCTTGCCGAATTATCCTCGTAGGGTTTTGCCCCTGCTTGCCGAGAATGCTTAGGGACAGACCTAATGCTTATGGACAGACCTAAAATGCTTCGGTGATGACTCTGATATCTCAAATCATGCAAAATTAGTGTTGCAAACTAAATATGCATGTATTCTAATGAAGGCAATATGAATATACAGCGAATGCTGCCGTTTCCAGATGATACATTTTTTCTGTGGGGGCCTCGCCAGTCTGGTAAGACGACGTTATTGAAGGCGCGATTTCCAGAGGCGTTTCGTATTGACTTGTTGCGAACCGATGAACGTATGCGTTATATGCGTTCGCCTTCGTTATTGCGCGAGATTGTCAGGGCCTGTCCGGTTTCGCAGTGGATCGTTGTCGATGAGATTCAGAAGGTTCCCGATCTGCTGGACGAGATTCATTATCTCATTCAGGAGGATGGTCGCCGATTCGCCTTATGCGGTTCCAGTGCGCGAAAACTCCGCCGGAGCCATGCTAATCTTCTGGGAGGAAGGGCATTGCGACGGGAATTGCTGGGGCTCTCGGCGCAAGAGATAGGGGCCGATTTTGACCTGGAGCGCATGCTGAACCACGGCACGCTTCCGTCGCACTATCTGCACGCATCTCCCGCTGAAAAGCTGGCGGCGTATGTGGATCTTTATCTGAAGGAAGAAATTCTGGATGAAGGGCTTGCGCGCAGTCTTCCGGTCTTTTCCGAATTTCTTCGGGCAGCCGCGATCGGGGATACGGAAATTACAAATTTCAGCAATATCGGGCGGGAATGCGCTATCGCCTCATCAACCGTGCGGGGTTATTACGAGATTCTGGAAGATACGCTGGTTGGCAGGTTGTTGCCATCCTTCACGCGTCGTGCACGGCGGCGCGTGCAGCACGCGCCCAAGTTCTTCTTCCATGATATTGGTGTGGTCAATCATCTGGTCAGACGGCATCGAATAGAATCGGGATCCGATGTCTTCGGTAAAGCCTTTGAGAATTGGATTTTTCACGAACTTTCCGTCCACCGCCGTTGCCAGGCTGTGCCGTATGACATTGCCTATTGGCGCTTGTCCAGCGGAATCGAAGTCGATTTTGTTCTTGGCGATGCCCATGTTGCGATTGAAGTTAAAGGAAAATCGCGTGTTCAAAGTCACGATTGGCGTCATTTGCTCGAATTCCGGCGTGAGTATCCGGAAGTAAGCCACCTGATCGTGGTGTGTCTGGAGCCCTATCCGCGTATTACCGAACAAGGCGTTCATATCTTGCCTTGGCGCGACTTCCTGCGTCGTCTCTGGCAAGGTGAGTTTGCGTCTAGCGAATAAAGGCCCGCGATCTCCCTGCCCCCGGCGGCCCGACGTTCTACCGTCTCGGCGTCCGTCTGGCGGAGTGACTTGCATTGACAATAACCATGTGTCACGGTAATGTGTCACCTATGAAAACAACCACGATTAGAGAGTTGCGGCATGACACGACCACCGTGCTTGGGTGGGTGGCCAGCGGGGAATCGGTTGATGTACAGCGGCGCGGCGTATCGGTTGCCCTGCTTTCCCCGCAAAAACGCAAGCAACGCATCGTAAAACCCGATTTCCTGGCGCGAATCAAGGTGGCATACGGGGACAAGATTCTTTCAACACCTGCTACGGACTTAGTGTCTGAATCCAGGGGTGATCGATGAATGCCTATGCTGATACGGGGTTCCTGTGCTCCCTGTATCCGGACGCGCATACGGTGGCCGCGGCAACGCGAATGACGAGCCAGACCTTACCGCTCCCTGTAACCTGGTTGCACCAATTGGAATTCCGCCATGCGTTGCGGCTGCGGGTGTTCAGGAAGGAAATCACGCCCGTGCAGCGTGACGCATCACTCAATGCCATGCTGGCTGACTTGGCGGCGAACGTTCTGGTCCACACCGCTACGCCGCTGATGGATCTGACGATTGAGGCGGAACGACTCAGCGCCGTGCATTCTGAAACGCTCGGCACGCGCTCGCTCGACATCCTGCACGTCGCGGCCGCCTTGATTATGGGGGCACCGGAATTCCTGACATTCGACCACCGCCAGCATGCCTTGGCCCTGGCTGTCGGATTACAAGCACCCGCTCTGCTTGTCTAGTCTTCAGTCTTCTTCCGGCGATGGCAGCCGGAAGGGTTGCATGGTGGCTTCGTCGTTGCGTCTGGTCAGGCAGTTCTGCGGGGTAATGGACGGGTTGCTTAGCAGGCATTGCTCCGAGAAGTGCGCATATTCCTGCAAGGTCATTTTCGGCATTTTCGGCAATGAGAGCTCGATGTCCGCTGGAATGGTGGGAAATTCAAGCATGACGCAGCTCCTCTATTCGTGTTCTCAAATCGGTATAGAGGGCATCAGTCCCGAATTCCTGGCAAAGCGCTTTCAGTTCGCCATCCACCTCCACACCATTTTCGATGACCAGATTCACGATATCACCGAAGTCCTTGTCCCGCCGCTTGGGCCCGCCGGTGTTAAGCGCAAATAGTTTCATCGCCAGAAGATCATGCAAGCGCGGCACCGTCACCGCCTGCGATCCGGCGTACCGGGTTTTGACGGCGTTTGCCATGAGTTTCTGCATGGTGTCCGGTGCGATCTTGAGGAAATCCACCCGCAATGGCGAGTCCGGCCTGCTGAAGAACATGACCGTCTCGTGCACGGCAATATTGGTAAAACCGGCGTCACGCATGATCTGCCTGACGGCATCGGCTTGCGGGGACGCAATCATGAAGTCGATATCCTGCGTCGCCCGGATTACCCCGTAGTGGTTAACCGCGTGCCCGCCGATTATGCCCACGATGAAGACGTTTCAAGACCGGGGTGTTGAATGGTAGCGACCGACATTCGATGGAAACAGCGGCTCGAGAACTTCGAGCGCGCGGTTCGATTGTTGCGGGAACCGATTGACCGCGGCGTCGAAACGCTATCCACGCTCGAGCAGGAAGGTACCGTGCAGCGGTTCGAGGTGGCCTTGGAACTCGGCTGGAAGACGCTGAAGGATTACCTGGAGGCGCAAGGTGCAGAAATTGCACCGGTGACACCCCGTGCGGTCGTCAAAACCGCGTTTTCATCGCGCATGTTGCCGGATGCCCAGATCTGGATTAATATGCTTGATCACCGCAACCTGCTCTCGCATACCTATGATGAGGCAACCTTCAAGCGGGCCGTGTGCGCGATCAGTGATAACTATTTCCCTGCGTTGGATGCCTGCTGCCAGTGGCTCCTTAAGGAAGCGGCAACGGAAGACGTCCCCGCCGGTGTGCACCTGAGCGCTGACGAGCGCCGCTTGATGGCATCGGTGTTCCAGCGACATGAGAACCTCTCCGGGGTGATTCTCTTTGGGTCAAGGGCCAAGGGCAATGCCGTAGCCAGTTCTGACGTGGATTTGGCGCTCGAAGGTGTGGATGACAGCCTGGCGGCCGAGGCCATTAGCAGGGAACTCGAAGACCTGCCGCTGCCGTATCGATTTGATATCCAGGTTCTGGAGCAGATCAAGCACCAACCCCTGCGCGACCACATCGATCGCGTCGGCATTCGCATCTGGGAGCGCTGAGAGCTCGATTCTCCAAGTTTCGGCCTGCATCATCCTGGCCCTCTAGATGCTCTTGTTTGGTACTGGGAAACAACCCCGGAAACTTTTTTCAAAAAGATGATTTTTTTTGTTGCAATTCGAAACGTGTTCAACTACTGTTTGCGCTCCGTTAACGAACGGCAGGCCGGTTATCAAATGCTGACCTGAGCAAGTGACTCTGATTAAAACAAAAAAAGTTTTAAAAAGAGTTGACGCGAGAGAATGAGTCTGATAGCTTGTTTGTCGCGTCTAGAGAAGAAGACGAACGATCTTTGAGAACTGAATAGTTTACGACAATCATAATCACTTCGATTCGGAAGTGGTGCGATTTACCCAATTACCAGTTTTATATTGGTAATGCTTGTGCATGGAATCTTACTCGAATGTTTAATTACCCTTCGGGGTGAAACATATTTAAACTATGGAGAGTTTGATTCTGGCTCAGAACGAACGCTGGCAGCGTGGATTAGGCATGCAAGTCGAACGGAAGCGGGTTCAAACAATCCTTCGGGAAAGTGAGAAACCGTAAGAGTGGCGGAAGGGTTAGTATCGCGTGGGCAATCTGCCCTCAAGTTGGGAATAGCCCGCCGAAAGGCGGATTAATGCCGAATGTGGTTTGCGGTCGCCTGGCTGCAACACTAAAGGTGGGGATCTTCGGACCTGCCGCTTGAGGAGGAGCCTGCGTACGATTAGCTTGTTGGTGAGGTAACGGCTCACCAAGGCTATGATCGTTAGCTGGTCTGAGAGGATGATCAGCAACACTGGGACTGAGACACTGCCCAGACTCCTACGGGAGGCTGCAGTCGAGAATCTTTTGCAATGGGCGAAAGCCTGACAAAGCGACGCTGCGTGGAGGATGAAGGCCTTAGGGTTGTAAACTCCTGTCGGGAGGGAAAAATAAGCCGCCGGTGAATAGCCGGTGGAATTGATGGTACCTTCAGAGGAAGCCACGGCTAACTCTGTGCCAGCAGCCGCGGTAATACAGAGGTGGCGAGCGTTGTTCGGATTTACTGGGCGTAAAGGGTGCGTAGGCGGTTAAGTAAGTTAGATGTGAAAGCCCATGGCCCAACCATGGAACTGCATTTGATACTGCTTGACTAGAGTACAGGAGGGGAGAGCGGAATTCTTGGTGTAGCGGTGAAATGCGTTGATATCAAGAAGAACACCGGTGGCGAAGGCGGCTCTCTGGAATGTTATTGACGCTGAGGCACGAAAGCTGGGGGAGCAAACAGGATTAGATACCCTGGTAGTCCCAGCCGTAAACGGTGTCGACTTGGTGTGGGAGGAATTAACCCCTTCCGTGCCGGAGCTAACGCGTTAAGTCGACC
>CAZOXS010000260.1:0-5965 GCA_964583785.1 uncultured Victivallales bacterium | reverse complement strand
CGAGGATTTGACGCTGGTTGCGCAGTGGCAAGCGAACGAGTACATACTGGAAGTGTCTAGCGAGCACGGTTCTCCCGACCCCTCAATTGGTTTGCACGCCAACGCACTTGGGACTGTTCTGACCAACACTGTTAATATGACGGTGACAAATACCGGTGTGCGATATATTTCGATGGGCTGGGAGATGATGGGTCACGAACCGGCATTCGGTTCGGTCAACACCTTCGAGATGACGGTTACCAATCACGCAGTCTTGACCTGGCTGTGGGCGACGAACTTTTTACTGGAGACCAGTTCGGATGTTGGCGGTTCGCTGGATATCCCGAGTGACTGGTATGAAAGTGGTGCGAGTGTGGAAATAACCGCCACGCCTGACGTAGGGTATACCTTCGCTGGCTGGAGCGGCACGGTTACAACTAGCCAGAATCCGCTGATGCTCGCAATGGATCAGGCGCATGCAATTCATGCCCATTTTGAGAAGATCTTGTTTACAGTAAAGGCTACGGCCGGTGCTGGCGGCACGATATCACCGTCCGGCGATGTGATTGAGCCTTATGGTATGTCGACAAACTTTCATGTGCAGGCGACGGGGGCGTTTCATGTGGCGCGGGTGCTGGTGGATGGCGAGTCGGTGGCGGACTTCTCGTTGACGAATTTGACCTATGCTTACACGTTTGAGAATGTGATGACGAACCATACGATTGAGGCGTTCTTTAACTCCGCGCCTGTTCTGGATGTCAAGGCTGGACCTGTGCAAGGTGTCGCACCGTTGCGGGTTAGCTTTGATATGAAGGGGTCGTCCGATTTGGAGGATAATATTGTCCGTTCACGGATCGATCGCACGGGTAACGGGATCTGGGACTGGAATGCGCAGGGTGCGGGGCGGATTATCGGCGAGTATACCACGCCGGGTGTGTATACCAGCGTTGTAGAGGTTGTGGACGGCTTCGGGCTTACGGACAGCACCCCGGTCGTGATCACGGTGCTCGGTGTCGCGCCGACGGCCCACTTGACGGCTACGCCGGACAGCGGGGAAGCGCTGTTAAGCGTGACGCTGGATGCCTCCGGCTCGATGGCCGGTGCTGGGCAGCAGATCGTGGTCTACGAGTGGGATTTTGACGGTGACGGCACATTTGACGCGATATCGTCAACTAGCGGCGTGACACGCACCTATGGTGCTGAGGGCTCCTACACGTCTGTTGTGCGTGTCAGCGATAATCAGGGATTGCAGGATAGCGACTCGGTGACCATCACGGTTATCGCACCGTCCGATCCGCCTAGTGTGTCGCTGGATGCAACGCCGGTCGGAGGTACGATTCCGCTGGGTGTTGTGTTTACGGCAACAGCGGTTGATTCGGCCAGCGCGGCCAGCTATGCCTGGGATTTTGATGGTGACGGGCAGACTGACCGGGTTACGACCTCCGGCAGCATCTCGAATACCTTTGCCGTGGCTGACAGCTTTATTGTGCGCGTTGTCCTGACCGATACGAATGGCTTGACGGCCGCCGATAGCGTGATGATCAGTGCCCGCGAGGCATCAAACCTGCGGGCGTGGCTGAATCCAATGGCGGATAAGGTCTGGGGTGACAAGGTGACGGTACATGCCCAGACGGCCCCGGGTAATCTGACGGCAGCCGTGCAGATCCAGGTCAAGCACAGCACATCAAACCATTGGACGAATATCGAACCGCATTTTGTTCCGCCTGCCAATTCCTTCCGTACGTCATGGGATACGACCAGCCTCGTCTCGGGGGATGTGTATCAGTTGCGGGCTCTGGCCTGGGATACAGCCGGTAATATCGTCACCTCTGATGTGACCGAGGTCACGCTCGACAGTTCGGGAGACAAGACTCCGGGAAAATCGAAGGAGACGTCACTTGCTGGCGTAACCACGCGCGAGCAGACGTTCAGCGCCGACGAAACGGCTTACGTGCTCGTCTCAGATGGCACGGGTGCCAGCCTGCCTCCGGGGGCGGTGGTTGGCGATCCGACGATCATTGTGGAGACTTCCGGCGACACGACCGAGCCGAATGGGGCCGCTCGCGGTCAGTCTCATGCAAACGCCAACCGTAAGGTCTCGATCGTGGGCAATCCGGCGCTGAATAGCCCGATTACTATCGAGATTCCCTACCGGGATGACGATAATGACGGAATCGTAGATGGCACGGGGATTCCCGCATCGACGCTCTCTGGCTACTGGTACGACACCGTGCAGAGTGCCTGGCGTCGCGCCTTGTCATCCGAAGTGGATACGCAGGCCAAAGTCGTGCGGCTGCGCAACTACCACCTGACCGAGTTCGGCCTCTTCGGCGAGGTCAACCTACTGCACCCGGAGGTTGGCGGCTACCTGCGCAATAACGATCAGCCCGTTTATACGAACTACACGACGGCCTTGAGCTTGGCTGACGGCAACAAGGTCAGCTACTGGCAGAGTGCCGAGAACCCGACCGGCCCCGTGATCTTCGAGTACGGGTTCACCAACTGGCAGGGGGCCATCATCACCGAGGCCGTCATCCGCAGCCACGAGGGCGGCTACTACGCCAAGGACTTCCGGATCGAAACCTCCATGGACGGATCCAACTTCACGGCGGTCGTGACCAATACGTTGCCAGCGCATAGTGAACCTGTAAGCTATGACATGGGCGGTATAACCAGCCGGTATGTACGGTTGGTGATTGAAAACGGTTATCAGTCTAATTACTGGGCGCTTTCTGAGTTCTCGCTCAAGGGAACGCTGACCGACGATCCTGCTGGCGTCGGTATGGCCGACTGGTGGCAGATCCTGCACTTCGGGCACTATTATGTCGCCCCTGACGCGGACGCAGACGATGATGATCTGAACAACCGGGACGAATTCATTCATGAAGGCGACCCCAACAACCGCGATACTAATGCGGACGGACTGCCGGACGGCTGGGTAGTCCAGTACGGGTTCGGGGTGAGCGATGATATCGCCACCCTTGACTCCAACAACAACGGGCTATCCAACTGGCAGTCCTATATCGCCGGTATCAACCCGACGAATGAAAATGCCCGTTTCGTGCTCTTGGCTCCTGAGCTAGGTGAGTCGCTCGTCTTTTCGTGGGACACGTTGCCAGGGCGGCGTTACAAGCTGTTTGCCCGCACCAACCTGCTGACAGGAGCCTGGGAGATCATCCACGAGGCATCCGGCACGGGTGGCCAAGGCAGCTTTACCAACGATCTGGATACTCCCGTTCGCTACTACCGAATAGGCGTCGAGCTGGAATGAGTAAGCATAGGATCTTGCCTGATGGCTTGTTTTTTTCTTTAAATCTTGCCCTGCAAGTTGTGGGGCTGGTATGCTTTTAGACGTTGTCAAATGCAGGTTTGCGTAATGCATGAGGGGATGTGCGCGGTAGCGATAGATCAACAGAATAGAGGTATCGGTATGCATAAGTACACAGCATGGATTTTGTTAGTGATGATGTTGGTGGGGGCGCGAGTTGTGCAGGCTTTGGATGGCGAGCTCGGCATCCTCGATCTGACCGCCAACGGCGGTATCAACCCCGCCACGAGCAATGCGTGGAAGCATGGGGATTCGTATCGGCTGGTATTTCTCTCCAGTGCCAAAATCGGCGGTTATGGCAATATGGATGAAACGTGGGACCACATCGCCAGGTGGAATCAAGAAGTGCAGAATTTTGCAGCAAATGCCACGAATTGGAGTAGGGCAGACCAGTTGGTCGTTTCAGGAATCAACGGCAGGACGTTACAGTGGAATACCATTGGATCCTCTGCCGATGTTGATGCACGCGACAATACGGCCACCAATCCGGAAGTGGATGGTTCCGGCCACGCGATCCTGAAGATGGATGGTACGACGATTGTCGCCAATAGCTTCAATACTCTCTGGAGTGGAACTATTCAGAATATTATCGACCTGACAGAGAACAAAAACCAACATATCTCCGCGTCGGATGGTTCGAGTTGGCCTTTTACCGGAACTGCGACGAATGGTATGGCTATAACCACGGGATCCCCCTGGGTAATGCGGAACATTACTATAAACGATAAAGGTCAAGGCATTTCGCAGGGTGACGCAGGTAACGCTATGGGTTGGATTGATCGCTCAAAGTATGCCTCTACTGCTGCTAACCAGTTAGCCCAGAGCATCTATGGCATGTCTGAGCGTCTTTTTGTGATTGATCGCACTGATACGGTTGCGCCCGGTTTGGTCTCGTTTACCAACAACGTCGACGATGGTCCGATCTTGTTTCCTGAAGACAGTATCGTTTATACGGTGACATTCAACGAGCCCATGCTGCCGAATACGATAACCACGTCTGTTTTTGCGAATGCACAGTCTACGGATATTCGCATCGCGGCTGTGCGGCAGATCGAGGATCCGGCGGTCTTCGAAGTGACCGTATTGCCTTTGGGTGTCGGTTCGATTCAGCTCCTGATTAAGGCGGGGGTAACGATTACCGATCTGAATGGAAACCAACTCGATACCAGCACCGCCCTTTTGGACGGTACAGCGATCACGGTGGAACCGGGGCCGTCTCTCGCCTACACGGTGACGTTCGAGACGGATGGAACGTCAGGTGCAGCGCTTACCGGCACTACCAATCAAGTTGTGCAATATGGCTCCAATGCCACGCCAGTGTCTGCCTCAGCACCGGCGGGGTATAATTTTATCAATTGGACACTGAATGATTCGGTGTATTCCGATGATCCCACCGTTACCGTGACGAATGTGAAGGCGTCCGTCACGCTTGTGGCAAACTTTCTGCCTGATCGTACAATCCGCATTATGGCTGCGAGTGCCAGCAAAATCTATGATGGTACCGCATTAATAACGAACGGCTTCACGCGTCTGGGACCCTTGAGTGAAGGCCACTGGGTATCAGCTGTGGCGATATCCGGCAGCCAGACGCAGGTCGGCGCGAGTGCCAATGTTGCTGCAAACGCAGTGATACAGGATGCCGCCACTCAAGATGTCACGAGCGTGTACACGATAATCTATGATCCGGGCACACTGGCTGTAGCCCCGGCTACGCCGACGGTAACGTGGCCGACCGCTTCCGAGATTGTGACGTGGCAGACACTTGGTCGGTCGGCTCTGATGCAGGGGGCTGCAAGTGGTGTGCTTGGTGAGTCGTTGGGCGATGATTTTCATTTTGTCGTTGATACGGGGACGGTCGTTGCTGCTGCTGCCGACTACGCGGTGGCGTTTATCCCGAGTGATCCTCTGAACTACATGTCGATTACGGGTGCTGTTCATGTGACGGCGCATGCGCCCACGGAGACAACCGCCGGTGATCGCGCAACGAGGCTTTCGTGGTTTGATCAGTTTGATTTGATGCCGGCCGATGCAGGGGTTGCCACATTTGAGCAGTTGCTGGATGTGGATAGTGATGGCAACGATATGTCGAATTGGCAGGAATACATTGCGGGCACGGATCCAACGGACCCGGAATCGATGTTCCGTTTGCTAGGGGTTGTTCTTGATCCTGAAACTGGCGTGACGGTTGTTAACTGGTATGGCGGAACCAATGGACCTGTTAGCCCCTACATTGTGCAGACACTGGACTCCCTTTCTGGTGGGACGCTTAGCTGGGAAACACTGACGAATGCCGCAGCCCGTGTGCCAGGCACCAATTTCTGGCAAGGGCCTTTAGAAGGAGACATACGCTTCTTTCGGATTCAGGCTATACCCGATACATTGCCCTAACGTTGCAGATCATTCCCGGAAATGATGCCGACTTGATTGTGACAATCTGGTGACAGTGAAACGGCTGAAAACAGGCAGGCTACGATAAAAGCCCGACAGAGAGGGAAGCGCCATGTTCGGTTGTCGGTTTCCGGCAGAGAGGGGGCACAGGCTTTGCAGCTGCATCGGCAACCGGCTCTCTTCCCATATGCGAGGCTCTTGCAAAACCCCTCGCTGTGCCCGCTTGAAGCCGGGCACAGCGAGGGGTTTTGCAAAGTATAATGCTTCAGC
>CAZOXS010000259.1:0-2547 GCA_964583785.1 uncultured Victivallales bacterium | reverse complement strand
CGGATCGCCCATAATCCCGCCTCTCCCACGCTGCTGGATTTGTGTGATGAGTACGGTTTCATGGTTGTGGAGGATGCCTTTGATGAATGGCGTGACGGCAAGACGCCATTTGGCTACCAGCTTTACTGGGACCAGTGGTGGGAGCGGGATCTGGTCGACATGATCCGCCGCGACCGCAACCATCCCTGCGTCGTGATGTGGTCGGTGGGTAACGAGATTAAGGAGGTCCGTGAGGGCCGTCCCGAAGGGCTGCCGGTCATCCGCGATCTACAGGCCGTCTGTCACCGCGAGGATCCCACGCGCCCGATGACCTGCGGCTGTTGCAACAGCCGCGAGACGCTTGCCGCTGGCTATGCAGAGTATATGGATGTCTTCGGCTACAATGGTGGCGGTGGCGGCTGTTTCGACTACGAGAAGGATCATGCCGCTTTTCCCGATATGCCCATGTTCGCCTCGGAGCACCCGCACACGTTGCAAACCCGCGGGATCTACAGGACAAGGACATGGTATCGTGATTTCCACCGTAACCCGGATAATGTGCGCTGGTATCAATCGCCGCGCGGCGAAGCGCCTTCGCATGACCTGGCACCTGATGTGCAGAAGGACCGCCCCCTGCTGGATCTGATGCACATTCCCGATCTCACGGCGGAAGAGGTTTTTGAGGGCATCGATCCGCATTACCAGTCGTCCTACGGGAATGCCATTGTCCGCATGTCGATCTTTGATGCCTGGTATCGTACGCGCACGCTGCCGTTCTTTTGCGGGGAATTCCGCTGGACCGGATTCGACTATCTGGGGGAATGCTACGGGTGGCCGGCCAAGAGTTGGAATTTCGGCATCATTGACCTTTGCGGATTCCCGAAGGATGCGTACTACTTCTTCCAGAGCCAGTGGACGCATGCCCCCATGGTACACCTCCTGCCGCACTGGACCTGGCCGGGGTTGGAGGGCAAGACCATCCCGGTCTTCGCCTATAGCAACTGTGAACGGGTGGAGCTTTTCCTGAATGGAACGTCCCTCGGCGTCCGTGAGATGGATGCCGTCAAGATGGTTTCCCGCTGGGATGTGCCGTATGCGCCGGGCGAACTCAAGGCCGTTGGAATGCGGAATGGTTCGACTGCGGAATGCGTGCATCGGACGGCCGGGAGCGCTGCTGGGCTGCGGATAAAGTGCGAGGAAGCCGCAATCCGGGCGGACCGGACGGGCGTTGCCCATCTGGCTATTACCATCGTGGATGCGGAGGGGAAGTTTGTGCCATCCGCAAATCCTGACGTCTCGGTGACGGTCGAAGGCCACGCCCGGTTGATCGGCATGGAGAATGGCGATCCGATCGACAGCACCAACTACAAGCTGAACCATCGCAAGGCCTTCAACGGGATGCTGCTGGCGATTGTGCAGGCGGGTGATCAGGCCGGCTCGGTGCGCGTCACGGCGAACGCCGAAGGTCTGGAGCCGGCCACGGCGACGTTGCCGCTTGAGTAGAGGAACGCGGGCGACATGAATGGTAGGCCGAATATCCTGATCTTCTGCACGGACGAGCAGCGTGGCGACCATCTGGGCTGCATGGGGCATCCGGATCTCAAGACACCGACTATCGACCGTCTCGCCGCCGCAGGCGCGTTATTCCGCAACGCCTATAGTTCCCGTCCTGTCTGCATGGCGCATTTGCTATCGACAGGCGCATAAACATGTCGCAATTACGGGGAAGATTTGGCGTTTATAGCGGCTTGCGGCTGCAGGGCCGAATCCCCATGCTTAGGATTGTTTTTATTAGCCGGGGAGGGTATAGACGTGAAGTTCCAAAAACATGATAAACTAGTGATGATTGGCGATTCGATTACCGATTGTGACCGCAAGCGTCCTGATGGCGAAGGTCTCTTTGATCCCTATGGCAAGGGCTATGTCAACATGGTCAAGGCCTTTCTGGATGCCCGTTATCCGGAATGTCCGGTTCGCGTGGTGAACAAGGGCAACAGTGGCAATACGGTGCGGGATCTGGCCAAACGCTGGCAGGAGGATGTACTGGACCAGACGCCGAACTGGGTTTCCATCATGATTGGCATCAACGACGTCTGGCGCCAGTTTGATTCCCCGAAAATGACGGAGTTCCACGTCGGGCTTGACGAATATGAGCAAACGCTCGAGAGCCTTGTGCTCCAGACGCTCCCGCATGTAAAAGGCCTGATACTGGTGACACCATACTTTATTGAATCCAATCGTGAAGATGCGATGCGCAAGCGCATGGATGCCTATGGCGCGGTTGTCAAGACGGTTGCCGCTAGGCATAGCACGCTTTTCGTGGATACGCAGGCGGGGTTTGATGAGATGCTCAAGCACATGCACCCAATGGCGCTGGCCTGGGACCGTGTTCATCCGAATACATCGGGACATGCGCTAATCGCGCAATGCTTCCTCAAAGCCGTTGGGTTTGAGCTTTAAGGTGAATCGCAGCAAAATGATGTGCCGGTCGATGTCTGGAAACTGGACACCATGCCTAGTGTGGATTTCGGTCTGTTGGACGACTATTCGTGAGGTCCTGCCGCAAAT
>CAZOXS010000258.1:0-4291 GCA_964583785.1 uncultured Victivallales bacterium | reverse complement strand
ACGAGACCTTGACCTACTCGATTGTGTTCAACGAGGATATTGCTCTGGCGAGTGTGGATGGGCTGGACTTCGAGAATGCCGAAGGGACTCCGTCCATTACCATCGGTGCCATTGCCGAGCCGACCGCCGGCACGATCACGGTAGAAGTTACGCCGACGAGTGCGGGAAGCCTGACGCTGCGGATCAAGAGCGATGCAACGATTACTGATGTGGTCGGCAACGCCCTGGTTGGGCCGGTGGCGGATACCGACACGATTACAGTACTGCCGGTGCCGTTGACCTGGGATCCGCTGAAAACTGGCAGCAGCGATGGTGTCGGTACCTGGCTGGACACGGAAGTATGGCACGACGGCACGGCCAACCTAAGCTGGAACAATGCTTTCCCCGATAGTGCCATCATCGGTAATGGTGGAGCCGGCGGAATCATCACGCTCGGCGATGTGACGGTGAACACAGTTGTTTTCACGAACTTCACCGGAACCTATGCACTCACGGGTGGCAGCCTGACCAACACAGGCGGTATAACGGTCGGTGCAGGTGCCGGGACTTTGAGCATCGCGACCCCCATCAGCGGTGCGGGTGGTATCGTAAAGGAGAATGCCGGCACGCTGACGCTCGGCAATGCAGGCAACACCTACTCCGGCGGCACGGTGATCACTGCGGGCTCGGTAGCCATCAGTTCCGATGCCAACCTCGGCGCGACATCCGGCGGGCTGACTTTCAATGGCACTGGTAACATAAGCTATTCGGACGGTCTGGTGCTAAATGCAAGCCGCACGGTTACGATGAGCCCGGGCGCTTCGGTCTCGCTGGCCAACGCGCTGACCGTAAATGGCGTGCTTACGGGTTCGGGAGCTTTCAGCGTAAACACTGCCGACGGTTACTATTTTACGAATCCCAACAACGACTTTCTGGGCGAGATTACGGCAAGCACAGCCGCCAGCACCGGGTACGGGCTTGACATGGCCAGTATCGGTGACGCCCCCGGCGCGGGGTTGATCAACTTGAATAGTGGAACGTTCCGTTGGATAAAGGCCAGCGGCGGCACGACAACCTTCGCCAACCGCCAGTTCGCTCTTTCGGGAACCACGGGTGCCGGGGTCATATCGGCACGGGGTGCCTCAGCGGCCGAAAACCTCATCATCAGCAATGACCTGCTCATCACCGGTGTCGGCAACAAGACCCTCACCCTGGCTGGCACCAATACGGGCGAAAACACCTTCGGCGGCGCTATTACCAATGGGACGGGATCGGTGATCAGCCTTGCCAAGTCCGATGCCGGCAAATGGATTGTGTCCAATAACAACACGTTCAGCGGCAGCGTCACGGTCAGTGGTGGAACGCTGATGATGTCTGGCACCAACAGTTCGGTGGGCGCGATCACGGTAAACGGGGGCGGTACCCTAACGTTTGGTAATGGCGGGATTGGGACATCTTCAACAGACAGTATTGTAACGTTGGGGTCAAGTATCTCTGGTCATGGCTATCTCGTGTATAGCGGAGCAGGAGATTATGCTATCAACAGGCAGTTTGTTCTTGGAACGACACTAGGCGCTTCTCCTTTCATTTATAACAACGGGTCTGGAGCACTGCTATTTACAAACGATATATTCAATGTGGCATCCGGTCAGCCCGGTAACTCAAAGACATTAACCCTTGGCGGCACCTATGCCGGCAGTGCAAATGAAATTAGCGGCGTGATCATCAACGATCCGAACTTTACTGAGGCCATCGTCAAGGCAGCGGATGCTTCCATCTGGAAGCTATCCGGCGTGAATACCTACACCGGCGCGACGACCGTGAACGGCGGCGCGTTACTGATCGCGAGTGGTGGATCGCTGGCGGCGGGGAGTGCGGTGACGGTGAACGGCGGTACGCTGGGTGGGGCGGGCACGATAGGTGGCAACGTCACGGTTGCGGCGGCGGGCAATGTGGCTCCAGGTGACAGTGCGGGGGTCCTGACGGTCAGCGGCGATCTGACGATTACGGCGCTGGCTGGCGGGGCGGGCACTCTCGTGTTCGAGATGGACGCGCTGGCGGGTACCAGCGACCGGATCGATGTCGGCGGCACGCTGGCCATCGGCACGGGAGCGCTGGGCTTCAGCGACTTCGACTTCACAAACCTTGGCGAACTCGAGGCTGGCACCTACACGCTGCTTACCGCCACCACGTCCCTCAGCGGTACGCTCGACGGCAGTGATCTTACGGGTGATATCGGCACCTTCTCCTGTGCCTTGCAGATAACTGGCAACAACATTGAACTGGTCGTGACGGCTGATTCGACAGCCCCGACGGTGACCAACGTGACTTCCACGAAAGACGACGGCATCTACAAGGCTGGCGAGGCTATCGATATAACGGTGGTGTTCAGCGAGGCGGTCGCGGCGACAACCGGTGGCGGGACGCCTTCGCTGACGCTGGAGACAGGGACGACCGACCGCGAGGCGGTCTACACCGGCGGCACGGGTACGGATACGTTGACCTTCACGTACACCGTGCAGGCGGGCGACACCAGTGTCGACCTCGACTATGTCGATGCCAATTCGCTGGCACTGAACAGCGGCACGATCAAGGATCTGGCGGGTAACAATGCCACCCTGACGCTGGTTTCACCGGGTGCGGCGGGTTCGCTGGGTGCCAACAAGGCCCTGGTGATCGACACGACGGTACCGACGGTGACCATCGACGATGGTGATCCGGATGACAGCGTCAGTGCCAACGATTTGCTGACCTATACGTTGACCTTCAGCGAAGATATTGATGCGGCCACGGTCACCAATGCTGTCTTCGAAAACGCGGATGCGGCGGCAATCACGATCGGCACGATCACCGAGACGTCGCCTGGTGTCTTTTCCGTGCAAGTTACGCCGACCGAGTCGGGGTCGTTGACCTTGCGAATCAAGACCGGTGCGGTTATCACCGATCTCGCGGGCAATGCGTTGGTGGTAGCGGTTCAGGACGATACAACGGTGACGGTACTGGGCGACACCTCGCAGCCGACAGTCACGGATGTGACGTCCGCAAAGGATGACGGTATCTATCGGGCGGGTGAGGTCATCCCTGTAACCGTCACATTCAGCGAGATTGTCGTGGTTACGGGTACGCCTCTATTGACGATGGAAACCGGGGCGACCGACCGTGACGCCAGCTACACGAATGGCAGCGGCACGCTGACACTCACGTTCCAGTACACCGTGCAGGCGGGCGACAACAGCGCCGACCTCGACTACAGCGGCACGACGGCGCTGGCGCTCAATGGCGGCACGATCAAGGATGTGGCGGACAATGTCGCCATCCTGACGCTGCCTGCGCCCGGCGGTGCAGGTTCGCTCGGTGCCAACAAGGCGCTGGTGATCGATAATACCCCCCCGACGGTCTTGAGCATTGACGATGGGGACGCCGACGATGTCGTTGGCCCCAGTGCTTTGTCCTACACGATTGATTTCAGTGAGGCGATGGATGCGGCCACCGTGGATGCAGGAGATTTTGATAACGCAGGAACGGCGACGATCAGCATTGGAACGGTTGCCCAGACGGATGCGGATACATTTACCGTTCAGGTAACGCCAAGCACGGGCGGCAGCCTGATCCTGCGGATCAAGAGCGGTGCTGTGATTACGGATATCGCGGGGAATGCGCTGGCCGTGCCCGTCCAGGATGACACGGAGGTTACGGTAGGTATTGCCACGCTGACGTGGGATGCCAACGGGGCGACAGCTAATCAGACCGATGGCGGCGGTGCCTGGCTTGGAGCAAATCAGTGGTGGAACGGATCAGGGAACGAGACTTGGAGCGCTGACAATAACGCTGTGTTCGGTAATGGGGGCGGATCCGGCACGATGAATGTCACGCTGGCCAGCACAACAACTGTCAATTCGCTGACTTTCAATACGTTCAGCGGTGAATACAGGCTGGGTTCCTCGACGATCACGCTGCTCGACGGTATTACCATGAACGCTGGGGCGGGGATAGCTGACATACAGAGCCCGGTTACGATTGGTGGGGTCCAGACGTGGAATAATGAATCCAGCAGTGATTTGAAAGTAACGGGTCTAATTAGCGGCAGCGGCGGCATTACCAAGACCGGGTCCGGTTTGTTGCTGATCGGTAAAGAAGGTGTGCCTAATACGTTTACCGGTCCAACAACGATCTCTGGTGGCTATTTGCGATATTACAACAATCCTAACCTTATCGGATCTGGTAACCTGACGATCAACGGCGGTGTCCTGGAAAACTACTGGGATCAACAGATCGCGGCGCGTGCCTTGGGCTCAGGCTCCGGGCAGCTTCA
>CAZOXS010000257.1:0-6186 GCA_964583785.1 uncultured Victivallales bacterium | reverse complement strand
TTCTGGAGCGACATTAATAGATCGGGATTGTCCTTGCCGAGCGCGCCGTTGATGACGGCCTTGAGTCGGTTATTGGTGATCCCGAGACTGCGCACGGCCCCGCCGGCCGGGGTAGCGATGATCCGCTCCTCGAGCATGGCGGTCATCTTGCGTCCAAAGAGAAGCGAATTGCGTTTTTCGATCTCCTGCAGGAAATGTCGCTGGGCCAGCAGGCCGGCAGCGAGAATCAAGAACGAGAGCACCACGTTGCTCAGCAGCGTCTTCCAGGCTTTTTTCAAAATATGCGTATAGGTTCGTTGCATGAGTGCTATTCGCGTGTGCTGATGTGCCCCTGTTCGCCCTTACGGTGAATAGCTGGGAATCCTACGCCTGACTGCGCGCAGGGTCAAGCAGAGGATTTGAGCAACTTGGCCCTCAGGGCTAAGTAGGCATCGGTGTAATCCGTGCCGAGCTGGGACTCGCGGTGGTCGAACCCGAAGGCGCGGCGTTTGACCGCCAGCACGGGGGGGGCCTGGATGCGCTTGGCCAGCCCCATCCCCTGGTAAAGGGTCCACCAGCACTCAAGGTCGGCTATGAACGCCGCCGCATCCGGGAAGATCGCCTGCACAGGCTGGTCGAGTCCCAGTTTGGTTTCGAGCTCACCGTTCGCGTACCACTGGAGAATCTCCTCCGGGGTGGCACGGTTCCACCATTCGACCCAGCTTGCGAAGAGGCGGTCATGGTAGGGGTAGACGAGCGGGTCGCCGAGACCCTGGTCGACATCCTGGGCACTACTGAGTTCAGCGGAGGGGACGATGCTGATGGAACCCGCCGGAATGACTTCCCGCCCGTAGAGGGTCTCGTTCAGGTGGCGGGCGAGTGCGTAGACATCGCCCTTCCACAGATCGGCGATCGGCGCCAGGAATCCGCCGAGGTCGCCATAGAGCGTGGAGTAGCCGACGGTCATCTCGGACTTGTTGGCGTTGCAGGTGAAGCCACCGCCGAAGGCGGCCGCCAGCGCGGCCAGGATGCGCGAGGAGCGATCGCGTGCCTGTACGTTCTCGAGCATGAAATCGCTGAGCTGCAGCGTCCCGGTCGTTCGCCCGCCGGGGATGGTGAGCGCCAGTCTGTCGACCTGGGCACGGGTCAGGGCGACGCTGTCCTCGATGGCGACGGAGGCATAAGGCACGCCGAGGTTGCGGGCGAGATCCGCCGCCAGGTCGCGCGTGGTCCGCGAGTTGTAGCGACCGGGCATGTTGACCAGCAACAGATCCTCGGGCGGCAGCACCTGCCGCAGCAGCGCGGCGACCACGGCGGAGTCGATCCCGCCGGAGGCCCCGACAACCACGCGGCGGATGCCGCAGAGGTCCAGGAAGCGGCTGAGCCCGTAGTGCAGGGCGGCAGCCAGATCGGCGATGCCGTCCTCGCGCGGCGGTGCGACGGGGGCGAAGGCGGTGTCCGGCACGAGCGGGATCTCGAGCGTCAGCGTTCCCGCCTCGAAGGGCGGTTCGCGACGGACGGCGTTACCGAGCGCGTCATACACGCATGAGGCACCATCGAATGTGAACACGGTCTTGCCATTGTTCTGGATGCCGGTGTGGTTGACGTACAGCAGCGGCCGCCGCAGGTGGCGTGCATGTGCGGCGAAAATGCGGTTGCGCTTGTGGTTCTTGTTGAAGGTAAAAGGCGAGGCACTGGCATTGATGAACAGTTCGATGTCGGCGTGGCGGGCCAATCGTTCCAGCGGGGATAGCGCGTAGTCGAGGTTCCAGGCGTCCTCGCACAGGACGCAGCCGAGGATGGCGGCGGAGGTGCGCACAGGCGCGAAAAAACGGTTGATGTCGCATCCCTGCTCGAAGGCGAGCTTGCGCAGGTCGTGGAAATGGCGGCTGTCGTCGAACTGCCTGTAATTGGGCAGCAGTGCCTTGATGCAGAAGGGGTAGGGGGATCCGTCCGGGCCGACGAATCGGCCGTGATCGGCAATGAACAGGGCGTTGTATTTGCGGGGCCGCCCGTCCTCGTTCTGTTTTTCCCAATCGATGGCGACATTGCCGTACACGACGGTAAGGGCCGCCGATGCGCGGCGGATCTCCTCGCCGCAGGCTTCGCACTGGCGCAGGAACGCCTGTTGTTCCCAACGATCGCCGATCAGGTAGCCTGGCACGGCCATTTCAGGGAATACCAGCAGTTCAATACCATCGGCAACCGCCTCGCGGATGTGCGCGAGGAGCGTGTCGGTATTCGTGCGCGGGCGCCCGGGACTGATGTGGATCTGTGCCAGGCGGGCTTTCACATGCGCGGCGGGCATCACGCTTCCCTTCCAGGGCTCGCCGCCCTGGCGTCGGCGGTTTCGGCCGCCTCGGCCTGTTTCGCCCCCCAGAGTTCCGCCTCGATATGCCGCAGCCGACGGAAGAACCCGTAAAGCACGCCGACCGAGATCCCGATCACCGCCAGCACCAGTAGAATCATGATTGCAATCATGGGGCAAGCTTAGCGGATACCCATCAGTCTTGTCGATACTCTTTGCAATCACAGTCAGCCCTGACGCATGAGTCAGAATCTTCCCCAATAGAGGGGTTCTGCAAGTGCCTCCTTCGTCAAATAGCCGTTGGCCCTTGCCAGCTCAGGCTGGAGTGCCATCACCATGGAGCCACCCCGAATCCGCCGACTATATCTTGCTCTGCTAGTGACCGCTCTGGTACATTCAAAACCGCTTAGCGGATCGGATGACCTCGCGACGGGCAAAAAAACGGGTTATGCGTCAGGGCTGGCTGTTATTCTGAATCGCTTGACGAGATGGGCGTTTCTATGCTACTCACCGCACCTTGTTTAAAGGAAGGTGAGTACGGTGACAGAACGGGATGCATATATCGCCCTGAACATGATGGACCGGATCGGTCCGGTCGGGGTACGCGCGCTGGTGGAGGTGCTGGGCTCGGCCACGGCGATCTTTTCGGCCTCGGCGGCGGAGCTGCGGCAGGCCGTCGGGATCGGCCCCCAGATGGCGGAGCATATCCTGCGGCAGCGCGATACGCTGGACATCGACGGGGAGCTGCGGCGGGCGGAGGAAACCGGCACGCGATTGCTCACGCCTCTTGACGACGAGTATCCTGCCGCCCTGAAGACGATCCATGACCCGCCGCTGGCGCTTTACGTGCGCGGTCAAATCCGCCCCACGGACCGGCACGGTATCGCGGTGGTGGGGACGCGCAACCCGACCCATTACGGCATGGACTGCGCCCGCAAGCTGTCCTACCAGCTCGCGAAGTCCGGGATCTGCGTGCTCAGCGGGCTGGCCATGGGGGTCGATGCCGCCGCGCACGAGGGGGCGCTGCGGGCGGGCGGGCGGACCCTCGCGGTGATCGGCAGCGGTCTCGATAACCTCTATCCGCCCGAGAATGCGGATCTGGCGGCGCGGATTACCGGGCATGGTGCCCTGATCAGTGAATTCCCCTTTGCGCGCAAGCCCGACAAGACCACCTTCCCCATGCGCAACCGCATCGTCAGCGGCATGTCCATGGGGGTGCTGGTGATCGAGGCGGGCCTGCGCAGCGGGGCCATGATCACGGCCAATCAGGCCATGCAGCAGGGGCGCAGCGTGTTCGCGGTGCCGGGGCGCATCGACTCCTATGCCTCGGTCGGTCCCAATGCCCTGCTCAAGGACGGGGCGGGCCTGGTGACCGAGGCGCGCGACATTCTCGAGCATTTCGAGATGCTTTTCCCGGCGAATACCGGCAGCGAGGTCAATGCGGCGTCGCCGCCTTGCCTGCCGGATTTGAGCGCGGATGAACAGAAGGTGGTCACGCTGCTGGCCGGTGGCGAAATGGGTGTGGATATGCTGATACGTGAATCCGCCATCCGCCCGGCGGTGATGGCCTCGCTGCTGGTGGGGCTGGAATTGCGACGAATTGTAAAGATGCTGCCGGGACGCAGCGTAACGTTGATACGGTAACGAGAGAGACAGAATTATGGGAAAGAAACTTGTGATTGTGGAATCGCCCGCCAAGGCGAAGACGATTAATAAGATGCTGGGCAAGGACTACGTGGTCAAATCCTCGATGGGTCATATTCGTGACCTGCCGGTCAAAGTGCTCGGGGTGGACGTCAAAAAGCAGTTCAAAATGACCTACGAGGTCGTCGCGACCCGCAAGAAGGTCGTCGATGAACTCAAGGCGGCCTCCAAGGAGTGCGACGCCTTCTACCTGGCACCCGACCCCGACCGCGAGGGGGAGGCGATTGCCTGGCACCTCAAGGAGATCCTGGCCAGCGTCAAAGGCAATGCGGGCAAACCGTTCTATCGGATTACCTACAACGAGATCACCCCGCGCGCGGTCAAGGCCGCCTTCGAGCATCCGGGCGAGATCAATATGCCGCGGGTCGACGCGCAGCAGGCGCGCCGGGTGGTGGACCGTATCGTGGGTTACAAGGTCAGCCCGCTGCTCTGGAAGCGCGTGCAGCGCGGACTCAGCGCCGGTCGCGTGCAATCGGTTGCCCTGCGGTTGGTCTGCGAGCGCGAGCAGGAGATCAACGCCTTCGTCCCCGAGGCGTACTGGGTGTTCGGCGCGAATGTGCGCAAGCTGGTCGTGCCGATGGATCCGTTCGCAATCAAGCTGGCGAAGATCGACGGGGCGAAGGCGTCCGTACGCAGTGCGGAGGAAGCCGCCCGCGTCAAGCGCGAGCTGGACGGCAGCAAGATGACCGTGGCCGCGATCCGCACCCGCATGGTGACGCGCAAGGCCTATCCCCCCTTCATCACCAGTACGCTGCAGCAGGCCGCCTCGACCTTCTGCGGATTCTCACCGAACCGGACGATGAGTCTGGCCCAGAAGCTCTACGAGGGTGTCAATCTCGGCGGCACCCCGACTGGCTTGATCACCTATATGCGTACCGATTCGGTCAACCTCTCCCAGGATGCGGTCGCCGCCTGTCTCGTGTTCATCGAGAAGACCTACGGGGCCGACTACATCCCGGAAAAGCCCAACGTCTACCGCAGCCGCGGCGGGGCACAGGAGGCGCACGAGGCAATCCGTCCGACGGACGTTACGATCACGCCGGATCGACTCAAGGGCGTCTTGGATGACCCCTCGCTCAAGCTCTACCGGCTGATCTGGGAGCGTTTTGTCGCCTGCCAGATGCCGCCGGCCCGCATCGAGCAGCGCACGGTCGAGGTGGCGGCGGTGCCTGCGGCAGTGGACGGGGCGCGGCAGTACCTGTTCACGGCCACGTCCTCGGAGGTCAAGTTCGACGGCCATCGCCGGGTCACCGGCGAGAAAGATAAGAAGGCTGATGACAGCGACCAGGTGGATGCGCTGCCGATCGTCGCCGAGGGTGAACCGCTGGCTTTGCTGGAACTGCTCAGCGAACAGAAGGAGACGCAACCGCCCTCGCGTTTCAGCGAGGCTTCGCTGGTCAAGGCACTGGAAGCCAACGGCGTTGGCCGTCCGAGTACCTATGCGCAGATCCTGACCACCCTGCAGCAGCGTAGCTATTGCGAATTGAAGAACCGCACCCTGTTCCCGTCCGAGCTGGGGATGAAGACCAGCGCGCTGCTGACGGAGGTGCTGGGACAGCTCTTCGATGTGGCATTCACGGCGGACATGGAGGCCAAGCTGGACACGATCGAGGACGGCAATGTCGACTGGATCGCGATGCTGGACCGCTTCTACACGCAATTCTCCGCATGGATGGATGCCGCCAAGGAACCACCCGCCGACACGGCGCACGTCAACGCCCTGCTCGATGCCCTCAAGGCGGTCAAGGGCTGGTCGCCGGCGGTCACGCGCGGCAAGCGCACCTACAGCGACGAGACCTTTGTGGCCTCCGTTGCCGAACAGCTTGCCGAAGGCGAAAAGCCGATTTCCTCGCGTCAGCTCGAGGTGCTGGCGAAAATGGCCGCCCGCTACCGCGAGGAGTCCCCGGCCCTGATCGAGGCCCTGAAGCTGTGCGGCCAGGAGGCGCTGCTGGATGAGCCCCCGCCGCAGCCCCCGCGCGAAAGCTCGATTGCCAAGCTCGAGATCCTCAAGGGGATCGAACTGGATAAATCGGCCCGCAAGTTCAGCGACTCGCTGCGCGAGCAGGTCGAGCGGGGACGCCGGCTGAGCCCCGCGCAGCTTGGCGCCCTTGACCGGATGGTCGTTTCGAACGCCGTGCAAATCGAGGGCTTCGATGGGCGCAAGGAGGAACTCGGGCTCGAGGGCCAGGCGGCGC
>CAZOXS010000256.1:0-9897 GCA_964583785.1 uncultured Victivallales bacterium | reverse complement strand
CCCGTGCCGCGTTGCCCCCCCCGAAGCCGGTCATCCCGCCCCTGCAGGTCGGGTTCCCGACCGCCCAGACGAATCTGGTGCGCACGACCGACGAGACGGTCTTCATGCCGACCGCATCAGGCCGAATCGAATCGGCCTTCTACGGATCGACGCGCACCGGCAGTTCCGGCTATTCCTCGTTCCACGAGGGGATCGACATCGCGCCGCAGTCGCGAGACCGTCGCGGACGCGCCCTGGATCCGGTCCTGGCGATCGCCGACGGTTCGGTCGCCTACGCCAACCGGCATTCGGGAAACTCGAACTACGGGCTTTACGTGGTGCTCGAGCACACCGATCCCGTCGGCACGATTTATTCACTCTATGCCCACTTGAGCGCCGTCGAAAAACGCCTGCACAAGGGCATGCCCGTCACCCGCGGCACCCCGCTCGGCACGATGGGCAACACGCCGGGGGGAAGGATTATTCCCGTCGTGCGCTCGCACCTGCATCTGGAAGTCGGCATGATCCGCAACCGCCGTTTCGACGACTGGGCGACGGCGAAGAAGATCGACAACCGCCACGACCGCTACAACGGCTGGAACCTGACCGGCATCAACCCGCTCGACCTCTACACCGACACCGACCCCGTGCGCCCCTTCTCGATGCGCGATTACCTCACCCACCTGCCTGTCGCCTTCGAGCTGCTGATCGACGCTCCCCGCCCGCTCGACTACTTCTCGCGCTATCCCGCGCTGTGGGACGGGGAACTGCCCGCCACGGGCCCGCTGGTGCTGTCGGTCTCCGAGGGCGGCGTGGTGATGGCCGGCCGCCCGGCGAGCGAGCCCGAGCGCGAGCGCCTGGCAGCCGCCCGCGGCCCGGTCGTGCTGGCGGCCGATGCCGCCGTGCTCGGCCGCAACGGTCTGCGGATCGTCGTCCAGCGCAACGGCCAGGGGGAATTCGGCCGCAGCGGCGCCAAATGGCTCGAGATCCTGACATACTGACGGGCGCAAATCGCGACTCGCCCGCACCCCGACCGGAATCGCTTGTCAGGGGATAGGCCGGAGATTCAGTTCTTTCAGGAAGGTGTTGTGCTTTTGCTTGGCGGTGGTGATTGCCTGTTCTAGGGTCTGCAGTTCGGCGTGGGTGGCGGCAAGATCGATTTCATCCTCGGCCTCGGCGGTGCTGATGTAGCGGGAGATGTTCAGGTTGAAGTCGTTCTTCTCGATTTCGGCCATCTCCACCCGGCGGGAATAACGCGGCTCGTCCTTCCGATATTGGTAGGTCTCGATGATTTTCCTGATGTCGTTTGGTTCGCCATTATCGCCGGTGCGCAAACGGTTCTGCCGTTTGCCTTTCCCAAAGTGCTCGGCGGCGTTGATGAAGAGGACGTCGTCGGGCTTTTTGCACTTCTTGAGCACAAGGATGCAGACCGGAATGCCGGTGGAGTAGAAGAGATTGGCAGGTAGGCCGATGACGGTGTCTATGTGGCCGTCCTTGATCAGCTTGGTGCGGATGCGTTCCTCGGCACCGCCCCGGAACAGCACGCCGTGGGGCAGGATGATCGCCATCACCCCTTCGTCTTTCAGGAAATGGAATCCGTGCAGGAGAAAGGCGAAGTCGGCGGCTGATTTCGGGGCGAGACCGTAATTCTTAAATCGCACGTCGTCGGCCAGGGCATCGGTCGGTTCCCAGCGGAGGCTGAACGGCGGATTGGCGACAATGGCGTCGAAGGACGGCTTTTTGGCCGGATTCTGCTCGCGCAGGATGTCCCAGTCGTTGGTCAGCGTATCGCCGTGGTAGATTTCGAACTCCGAATCCTTCACCCCGTGCAGCAGCATATTCATCCGCGCCAGATTGTAGGTGGTGATGTTCTTTTCCTGCCCGTAAATCTTGCCGATTCCGTGCGAGCCCATGCGATGACGCACATTGAGCAAAAGGGAGCCGGAACCGCAGGCGAAGTCGAGCACCGTGTCCAGCCGCTTTCTGGTGCCGGTTTCCGGCTCCTGACTGTCCAGCGTCACGATGGCGGAAAGGATGTCGGAAATCTGCTGCGGGGTGTAGAACTCGCCCGCCTTCTTGCCGGAACCGGCGGCAAACTGGCCGATCAGATATTCATAGGCATCGCCCAGCGTGTCGCTATCGGTCGAGAATTCCGTCAAGCCTTCGGCGATCTTCTGGATGATGACGCAAAGTTTAGCGTTGCGGTCGGCGTAGGTTCTGCCGAGCTTGTCGGAACCGAGATTAATCTCGGAGAACAAACCGTTGAAGGTACTCTCGAACGATTCGTTTTCGATGTATTTGAAGCCCTCCTGCAGGGTGTTGAGCAGTTCCCCGTTCTGGGTGCGTGCCATGCTGGCGATGCTATTCCAGAGGTGATCCGGTTTGATCACATAATGCACCTTGCGGCGCATCTGCTTTTCGAACTCGACCACATCGTCCGGGTTGTTGGCATACCAGATGGCCAGCGGCACGCGGCGCTCGTCCTCGATGGCGGGATAATCGCGCCCCAGTTCCTTCTTCGCCGCCGTTTCGTAGTTGTCCGAAAGGTAGCGCAGGAAAAGAAAGGAAAGCATGTAGTCGCGGAAGTCATCGGCGTTCATCGCGCCGCGCAATTGGTCGGCGATATTCCAGAGGGTCTTGCCCAATTGTTTTTGGTTTTGTTCGGTCATAATGAATTCTCTCTCAATAATCGTTCCAGCATTCCGCCCTTTGCAACATGGGGTGTAAACAGCGCATCGGCATGCTCAATCACAAACCGGTTGCGCGCCTCCGCGGCGGCCAGATTCCCGGAGACATCACGCATTTCCAGAATCAGCATCCGGTTTCCCTCCAGCGCCTCCAGCACGGGCGAACTGTTTTTCGCCCCCGGTATGGGCGAAAAATCTTTCGCCCCTATCCCCCACGCCGGACAGGCAATCACCCGCCGCCCGCTTTTCAGCAGCCAATCCAACATTTCCTTCTCCTTCGGGGAATGCCACCCGCCCAAATACACATCGGCGTCCGGAATGCGCCCGATGCGCGGCGCATTGCGGCTGCACAGCACTCCCAGCTTTTCTCCATTCCACAGCGCCGGATTGCCGACCCCCCGCAATCCGCCGCCCAGCTCCTGCACGCACCGCCACGGATTCATCCGGATATATTCGGCAATGCGCCGCTCCGCCTCCTCCGAACGCACAATCATCTCATAATAATTGCGATGCCATATTCGCGCACCGGCATCAGCGGAAAGGCCTTTCACCATCCCGATTTTAAATCCGCGAACCACCGAACCCAACGTGCGTGATGTGCCGCGCGGGCGTACGGGCTGTAAGGGCGAAAAATCTTTCGCCCCTACCGCCCCCCCCATCGCCCCTACACCCATCCGGATGATCCCATGCACATGATCGGGCATAACCACAAATTCCTCGGCTTCCGCCTGCGGAAAATGCTCGGGGATTTTTTGCCAACATTCCTCCGCCACTCTTTTCGCCGCCGCATTCGCAAAAACATCGCCCGCCTCCCGATGCGCGCACAGCGTCACAAAATAAACCCCGCCCCCGGCATAATCATGCCCCTTCAGCCGGATGCTCCGACGATGGTGTATGGGCGAAAAATCTTTCGCCTTCATGCCCCGGCCTCCTCCAGCGACGGGAAAAGCTGCTGCATCAGCCCGTTCTTGTGGGTCTTGAGGGCGGCGAGCTTTTGGGTTTGCGCGGCAATCAGCTCGTCGAGGCTGGTGAGGCACGAGGCGATGCGGCGTTGTTCGGGAAGGGATGGCAACACTATCGGCATTTCCGTGATCATGGCCATGCGGACTGAATCAACCGAGTTCTTCGCGCTCATCCTCATGACTCGCTCTCCAAAGTGTTCGGAAAAATAAAGGTAGAAGAACATCCCGCTCACGTCTTTGGTGAAATCGTAAATGCAATATACTCGTTGATGGAAATCGAATTTCCCCTTGATGTAGTGAAAGTTTTTTCCAACCCCCACCCCGTCACCTGAGGTTAAGACCGCCTCACCATCATAAGAGAAAGAATCTATGCGCTCGACTGTCTGCGAACGCACAAAAAACGGATAACGCCCGTTTTCGACCTTGTTTTGTGTGTCTTTGGCTCCGGTAGTTACCTTTGCAAGCTGTGACACGATTCGAAGCTCCCACTCCCCGGCATTCCGAAATTCGGGGAAGCGGCGGCTGGGTTGGGTTTCGCCTTCGCGGGGGAAAAGCTGCTGCATCAGCCCTTTTTTATGACCCTTGAGCGCGTCCACTTTCCGCGCCTGCGCACCGATCAGCTCGTCCACCGAACTCAGGCACTCCGCGATTTTTTGCTGTTCGGGTTCGTCTGGATGCCTAGCGCTGGTGGATAGGAATTGGCTGATTGAAATGTTAAAGCGCCCCGCTCTGGCACCTTCATTCACAAGGCCGCCCAGTGCCACATCATGACTTCCCGATTCGAAATACCACTCCCAAAAGACCGGGTTCTCGTCCGCGTGGAAGCGGAAGCACTTGTAGATCGGCGAAACGATTCCGCCTTCATATTTGGACAGGCGTTTGATGGTGCCGAAGGTCGAGGTCTTTGTTGTTCTGTCGTTATAGACAAAGTCGTTGTGGAGAAGTTTGAGATACCGTTCAGCACTATCTCCAGCGATCTTTTTGCCGAAATAGTCGCTCTGAAGAACAAGGCCATGCTCACCTGACAGGCTCAATATATTGTCGCCGTCTCCCGTTACTGCCCTGTCAGATACGGGTTGGGCAATTTTCTGGAGTTGTGTCTCTTTCCACCCCTCCTGATCCCGAAACTCGGGAAAGCGCAGCTTGGGCGTCAGCGCGGGTTTGGCGGCGGGTTTTTGCTTACTGCTCATCGGCAGCTCCGGACACGAGTTTTTTTATTTCGGCATCGAAGTCGCTGACGTAGAGGCGGTCCTGGACAATGCGGTATTTCTCGAATTCGCTTTCGGCGTGGGCCTTTGCCAGTTCCGCGGTCATCCGGCCCGCGTCCTGAAGAATTTCACGATCCCAGAGTTTTAAGAATCCGCTCAAACGGTTCTCCCAGTCTTCCATGGTCATCGGGATTTTCCGCATCGCCTGCATTTCAGCCATGTCGAGATAGGCGGAAACGATACGCTGCATCTGTCCCAACTCGGAGTCCGAGAGGTAGTTCTTGGCGACGGACACATCATATCGCTGGATTTTTCCCTTCGGCGCGGCTTCCCAACTGGCCAGCCCCATGTTTTGTTTGGTGTGGTCGGCACGGTCCACGATCACCTCAGCCGCCGTCTGGCCGTGCACAGCATAGTGCATTTTGTTTTGCACGGCGGCAAAGAAACGCTTGGTCGCCGTGGCGGACGGGTCGTAATCCAGCGCGGTAGCGTAGATGTCGGTGATCTTCTGGTAGAACTTGCGCTCGGAGAGCCGGATTTCCCTGATTATTTCGAGCTGGCGGTCGAAGAATTCATCCGTCAGGTTGCCGCCGCGCTTGAGGCGCTCTACGTCCATCGTCCAGCCCTGAATGGTGTAGTCCTTGACGATCTGGTTGGCCCACTTGCGGAATTGGACGGCCCGCTCGTTCTCAATCTTGAAGCCAACCGCGATGATGGCTTGCAGGTTGTAGTGCTCAACAGAGCGTTGGACCTGCCGGTTTCCTTCAGTTTGAACAATTAAGTATTGCTTAACAGTTGCCGCCGGCTCCAGTTCGTTGTCCGCGAAAATGCGCTTCAGGTGCTGACTGATGGCCGGAACGGATACATCATAAAGCGCCGCCATCATCTTTTGCGTCAGCCAGATGTTTTCATCTTCGTAACGCATTTCGACGCTGACCTCCGAGTTGCCGCCTGCGGCCACAAAGGTCAGGTATTCCGCCGCCGAGGATCGAACCAGGGAGGTTCCTACCGCAGGTTTATTCTGTTTTTTCTTAGTAGTCATACAATTTCCTTCCCCTTCCCCGCCACTGACCGGCCTTTTGGGGTAAGCCGGTATTTCTGCAAGCGGCTGCTGGGTTTTTCGGGGATGGTGAGTTTTATTAACCCTTCATCAATAGCTGGTTGCAGGTATTTATCGACGAAACTCATCCTGTCATTCAATGCGAGTTTGGCCTGCAATTCCGCACGGCTCATCGCGCCCGAACAAACGGAAAGCAGCTTTTCGACTTGCTGGGTGACTTGCTGGGTGACTTGCGGGGTGACTTGCGGGGTGACTTGCTGGGCGACTTGCTGGGCGACTTGCAGGGTGACTTGCGGGGTGGCTGGCCCCGACTCTGGCCCCGACTTTGTCGGCACAGCCATTTTCGCGGCTTCGCCAAGGGCGAGGTTCAGTTCGAAGCCGTGGCGGGTTTCGCGAAAGACGGGGTCGGTGCCGGGGGCATAGACCGGCCAGTATTTGTGGATGTTGAGGACGCCCGAGCCGAGCTGGTCGAAGCGGCCGATCTGGATCATGAATTTGCAGATGGACGGGTTCTTCGGATGGGAGCGCAGGTTCTGGGGTGTGATACGGATATCCGGGCGATAGGTATATTTCAGATCGACCAGCTTGGCAATCAACGCTTGTTCAATTATCTGCTCTGACATGCTTATCCCCCAAGAATTAAGGGAGCATACTACATGGGGTTTGGATGTTAATCAAGCTGGTGCTTGGGTGTTGCGGAGATTCTGTCTGGGAACCAAGGGCATGTTTATTCCCGCGCACATTTCAATAAACTATTTTCGCTGGTTATCGGGCCGGGTTTGGCTTAGTATGCGGCTTTTGTGAATCAGGAACCGCAGGGGGATTTTCAACGATGCAATGGATACTAAAGAAGATTCTGGGGACGAAGAATCAGCGCGATATCAAGAAGCTCAAGCCGCTGGTCGACCGGATCAACGCGCTGGAGGTTGAATACCAAACCCTCAGCGATGACGACCTGAAGGCCAAGACCGCGCAGTTCAAGGCGCGCGTGCAGGCGGGCGAGACGCTCGACGACATCCTGTGCGAGGCCTTCGCCACGGTCAAGAATGCCTGCCGCCGGCTGGTCGGCACGACGGTCAACGTCTGCGGGCACGATCTGGTCTGGGACATGGTTCCCTTTGACGTGCAGTTGATCGGCGGCATCGTGCTGCACCAGGGCAAGATTGCGGAAATGCAGACCGGCGAGGGCAAGACCCTCGTGGCCACTATGCCGCTCTACCTCAATGCGCTCGGCGGCCACAGCGTACACCTCGTGACGACCAATGACTACCTCGCCCGGCGTGACGCCACCTGGATGGGCCATGTCTACTCCTACCTGGGACTGAGCGTCGGCGTCCTCCAGAACCAGATGCCGCCCTCACAACGGCGAGAGCAGTACGCCAAGGACATCGTCTACGGCATGAACAGCGAATTCGGCTTCGACTACCTGCGCGACAACGGCATGGCCTTCCGTCCCGAGGAGCGTGTGCAGAACGGCTACCATTTCGCCATTATCGACGAGGTCGACAACATCCTGATCGACGAGGCCCGCACTCCGCTGATCATCTCCGGTCCCGCGCCGACCTCCTCTCACCAGTACTTCGAGCTCAAGCCGAAGGTCGAGCGGCTGGTCCGCCTACAGCAGGAACTTTGCAACCGCTACACCTCCGATGCCCGCAAGGCGCTGGATGAAGGCGACACCGAGACGGCCCAGCTGCTGATGTACAAGATCGGCCAGGGCATGCCCAAGCACAAGCAGTTCATGCACCTGATGGAGGAGCCGGCGATCCGCAAGCTGCGCGAGCAGATCGAGAACGCCATGCTCACCGATATGCGCAAGGAAGAGGCGCGGGCGCTTCGCGAGGAGCTCTACTTCACGATCGATGAGCGCGGCCACGACGCCAGCCTGACGGAAAAAGGCTGCGCCGCCCTTAATCCGGAGGACCCGGACATGTATGTCCTGCCGGACATGGTCTCGGCCATGGCCGAGCTCGATGGCCATACCGAGATGAGCGAGGAGGAGAAGACCCTCAAGCGCCAGGAGCTGCAGGCGCTTTTCGGCGACCGCAGCGAGCGCATCCATAACGTTGACCAGCTCCTGCGGGCTTACTGCAGCTACGAGAAAGACACCGCCTACGTCGTGCAGGACAACCAGGTGATGATCGTCGACGAGTACACCGGGCGCCTGATGCCCGGGCGCCGCTGGAGCGACGGCCTGCACCAGGCGATTGAGGCCAAGGAAGGCGTCAAGATCGAACGCGAGACGCAGACGCTGGCCACCATCACGATCCAGAACTACTTCCGCATGTACACCAAGCTCGCCGGTATGACCGGTACTGCCGAGACGGAAGCCGACGAGTTCCACGAGATCTACAAGCTGGACGTGGTGGTAATCCCGACCAACCGCCCGAACCGGCGGATCGACAGCAACGATGTGATCTACAAGACCCAGCGCGAGAAGTACAAGGCGATGATCGACGACATCCGCCAGCGGCACGAGAAAGGCCAGCCGATCCTGGTCGGCACCGTCTCGGTCGACACTTCCGAGCTGATCAGCCGGATGCTGCGCCGCGAGAACATTCCGCACAGCGTGCTCAACGCCAAGAACCATGAACGCGAGGCCGAGATCGTGATGCGCGCCGGCCAGGCGGGCGCGGTGATGATTGCCACCAACATGGCCGGCCGCGGTACCGACATCAAGCTCGGGGCCGGCGTCGTCGGCGTTCCCCGCGAAGTGATCCTCTCGGGGATATCGCTGGACGAGCCATACGAGGACACGACCCTGCGGAAATACCTCGCCGAACATCCCTGCGGGCTGCACGTGATCGGCTCCGAGCGGCATGAGGCCCGCCGCATCGACCGCCAGTTGCGAGGCCGCTGCGCGCGCCAGGGCGATCCCGGCTCGTCGCGCTTCTACATCTCGCTGGAGGATGACCTGATGCGGCTGTTCGGTTCCGAGCGCATCGCCGGCATCATGAGCCGCCTCGGGCTGGAGGAAGGCCAGGAGCTCGAGCACCGCTGGCTCAACCGCTCGATCGAGACCGCCCAGCGGCGCGTCGAGCAGCAGAACTTTTCCATCCGCAAGCGTACGCTCGAATACGACGATGTCATGAACAAGCAGCGCGAGATCGTCTACGGTTTCCGTGGCGAAGCCGTCTGCGCGGACAACGTGCGCGAGATCATCTACGACCTGATCAGCGACGTGATCAACACCACGACCGACGTCATGCTGGTGGACACGGGCGACGACGCTATCAAGGCCTATGTGGAATGGGTACAGACCACCTTCCCGATCCCGCTGCACCTGGACGACGTCAAGAAGCACGGCAACGACCGCGACACGATCGCCGACGCGGTTTACACGCTTGTCGAGAGTGCCTACCAGTTGAAGATCTCAATGGAGAACGAGCATACGGTCGAGATGATGGAGCACTATATCGTGCTCCAGGCGATCGACTCGCACTGGCAGGAATACCTGCGGGCGATGGATGGCCTGCGCCAGGGGGTAGGTCTACGGGCATACGGCCAGCGCGACCCGCTGGTGGAATACAAGCGCGAGGCCTACACGATGTTCGAGCACCTGATGGCCGACATCAAGACCGAGATCGTCAATTCCGTCTTCCGCACCTCCACCTCGGTCGAGAACTACGGCGACTTCCTGCACGCCCTGCCCATGCGGGCCATCCACGCGGAAGCGCCAGCCGTCATCGGCGACGGGGTCGGCAACGTGGAACCGATCAACAGCGGGGCGTCACCGGCACAGCGACGCGGCAGCCCAGCCGACCGGGTCTTCGACCAGGCCCTGCAAAGCGGCCCGATGGTGCCTTCGAGCCCCGGCAATATCGGGCGCAACGATCCCTGTCCCTGCGGCAGCGGGAAAAAGTACAAGAAATGCTGCGGAAGTTGATCAATCGGGAGTTCCTGCTGAAGGCGGGCGGCGCGGCCATTAGCGGCTGGCTGCTGGCCTGCGCGTTCCCGCTGCCTCCGGCCCTTGAAGGACTGGAGGGTGCAGGGGCGGCTTG
>CAZOXS010000255.1:0-5124 GCA_964583785.1 uncultured Victivallales bacterium | reverse complement strand
TCCGAAATGGTCGTTGGTTCCCAAAATATTGCCTGAACTCTGAACCCCTGAACACTGAACACTTACAACGCTTGGAATTGGCGATACGCCATGCTATATTATCGACTCATTTACTCAAACAATTTGCGATTAAGGAGCTATTGGCGGTAATTGTCTGGACCCTGGTGCCTGTGCTCATGATCCTGATAACCAGGGTTGATCCTGCGGTGGTACCGCGATACACCCTGATGCAATACCCCTAAGTGCGGGTTGACAGGATTCCACCCGAGGGCAACGCTGTATTAGACAAGGAGAGAAACATGAGTAACCAGAACCGTCCGAACATTCTATTTCTGATGGCCGACCAGTGGCACCATCTGGATTTCGGCTACCGCGGGCATCCGGTGGTAAAAACGCCGAATCTGGATAAGCTGGCGTCACAGTCGATTGACTATACACATACGTATGCCCAGAATGCATTCTGCCTGCCGAGTCGGGCCTGCATGCTGACGGGACAATATGTCCGGACACATCGTCAGTATGGCTTCACGGGGCTTTTTGGCGAAGGCACACCCTGCCTGCCCGAACTCCTGCAGCAGAACGGCTATCATACGTTTCATGTCGGCAAATTCCACTGCAACCCGCTGGCCGGACGCATGGGGTTCGATGAATTTGTGCCGACCCTGCCAGAGGATATGTGGCAGGCCACCGATCCCGATGTCAATTATCTGAAATGGTCCCGGGATCATGGCATTGGCTATCCGAATGATCAGGTGCATGGGGATTATCGGACGATGGCGCCACCGGAACCGCTGGAGCTGGGTGGAAAGAAACTGGATATGTATGGCACCTCCTGCATTCCCCTGGAAAAAAGCATTGAACGCTATACCGCCGACCAGGCCGTTGCGTTTATTGAACGTGATCACGAGAAGCCGTTCTATTTGAGCGTCTCGTTTGATCGGCCGCACGGTCCCTGGACACCCTCACCCGAGGATGTCGATCTCTATGATCCGGCCGCGATTCCGCTGCCCGATCCGCTCGGGGAAGCGGATCTGGCGAGACTGCCTGAGCATTTGGCGCATTACATCAGCACCTACTCCGTCGGCCTGCAGAAAATCGGAGAGGAGGGTATGCGCAAGGTGCTCTCGCTGTATTATGCCCTGATTACGCGCGTCGATGCCGAGATCGGGCGCCTGCTGGATACGCTGGAGCGCACGGGGCAAGCCGACAATACCATTGTGGTCTTCTGTACCGATCACGGCGATATGGCCGGGCATCTGGGATTGTTTGATAAGTACTCCAACCGGCTCTATCATGATGACATCATCCGTACGCCCCTGCTACTGAAGGTGCCCTGTGAGGCGCAAACGCCCCGCCAGATGCACGGGAATGTGGAACTGATTGATCTTTTCCCGACGTTGTGTGAACGCGCTGGCATTCCGACCGAAACCCTCCCGCTGGATGGAAAGGATTTGCTCTCGTTGCCCAACGAAAATGCAACGCCTTGGAGCGGGACGGCTTTCAGTGAATCCTATGGCATGAAGACGGTTATCAAGGATGGATGGAAACTGATTTACTACGTGAATCACGATGAAGGCGAGCTGTATGATCTGGGTAACGATGCGCGGGAGTATCAGAATTTGTATACGGATCCGGCCTGTCGAACGAAACGGATAGAACTGCTGCAGGAATTGGTTCGTTTCTTCACGCCGACGCCCTCAGAAAAGCGGCAAGCCTATATTCGCACGCTGTTCGACGATTCGGACATGGTGGCGCGCGGGGCCATGGGTAGACTGTTCAAATGGGACAAGGGCATCGTGGAAGGCGACGGGTTCTGGCAGAGCATCAAAGACGGGCACAAGCTGACCGTTATTCCTTTTGAGGGTGTCTGCCGCCTGGAGAAGCTGGATGCAGACAATCCCGCCGATGGGCTGGTTTGGAACTATGCGCCGGTGGAAGATGACGAGCGGCTTGAGGCGATGCTGGGACGACTGGTGGACTACCTGGCCGGCAAGATTCGCCCCATCTCGCTCATGACGGGTGGCGAGGAAGGCCGGGAAAACATGATGTTCTGCCGTGGCTTCGGGTTGTGTTAACGGTTTAAATATATGGAAAAGATGATGCAGAAGCGTAATGTGCTGTTTATCACCAGTGATCAGCAGCACTGGTTCTCAATGGGATTCCTGAATCCCGAGGTCAAGACACCGAACCTGGACCGGCTGGCGAGTCGGGGAGTCTATTTCGACCGTGCCTACACGGTCAATCCGACCTGCACGCCCACGCGGGCAAGCTGGATTACCGGGATGTACCCGAGTCAGCACGGAGCCTATTCCCTAGGCACCAAACTCATGGAACATGTGCCGACCATCGGTGATGCATTCCATAAGGCGGGCTACCGCACGGGCCTCGTCGGCAAGGCCCATTTCCAGCCGCTGGCCTCCACCGAGGAATATCCCTCGCTCGAAGCCTATCCCACCTTGCAGGATCTCGATTTCTGGCGGACGTACGAAGGTCCGTTCTATGGCTTTCGGGATTTCGCGCTTGCCCGTAACCACACGGACGAATCGCATGTCGGCCAGCACTATGCCCTCTGGATGCTGGAAAAGGGCTACGATAACTATGCAGACTACTTCGACTGCCGTGGCGCTGAGACCAGGCATCCGAAGATCAAGCCCGGTGAAGCCTGGGAGATACCGGAAGAAATCCACTACAACACCTGGATTGCGGAACGCACGAATGCCTTGATGGAGCAGTACAAGGAGGCGGGAGATAACTTCTTCCTTTGGGCCAGCTTCTTCGATCCGCATCCGCAGTACATGGTGCCGGAACCCTACGCCAGTATGTATGATCCGAATGAAGTGACCGTTCCTGGACATGTCGAGGATGAATTTGACGATAAGCCGCCCTATTTTGCCTTGTCACGGCAGGAAAATCCGGATTTCAGTGCATTTAAAAGCGATGAGGGTTGTAATGCACTCCACGGTGCACACTCACACTTACGCAGCCGTGAAGACAGCGCCAAGAATATTGCCATGATGTACGGCATGATGACGATGATGGACAAGTACATCGGCGTTATTCTGGACAAACTCGACGCGCTCGGACTGACCGAGAACACGCTCGTCGTCTTTACGAGTGATCATGGTGACTTCTGGGGGCAGCACGGACTCGTTGCCAAGGCCATTCATCATTATGAGGATCTGCTCAAAGTACCACTGATTGTGTCCCTGCCCGGAACGATTCCGCAGGGCAAGCGTTTCGACGCGCTGCAATCGACGGTTGATCTTGCGCCCACCATGCTCAGCTTTGCTGGAGTGGATGTACCGCGAATCATGACTGGCATCGACGAGAAACCGGTCTGGACCGGTGAGGTCGAGACGTTGCGCGAGCATGTCATTGTCGAGAATCGTCACAACCCGACCACGATGAACATGAAGACCTACATTGATGAACGCTACAAGCTGACGGTTCACTTTAATCGCAAGTACGGCGAACTCTACGATCTTCAGGAAGATCCGGGTGAATACAGGAATCTATGGGATATTCCCGAATGCCAGGAACTGAAAAAGGATCTGCTGCTAAAATTTATCTATGCCGACATGGCCATCGAGCCCATGCTGATGCCGCGGATATCTGGCGCTTAGGCGAGGCACTGTCAAAAGTTTTGATAATATTTTTGGCTAGGATTACGATTACGATTAAGCAAATCAGTTACCCACTCGTTTTTGCCCACCCCAGTGGCCGGCGGGCTTTCTGGGAGACCAAAAAAAAGGCAGCCCGTTAAGGCTGCCATTTTTTTTACGCAGGTGGTCGTCGGTCAGTTCTTGCCGCGGCCGCTGACGCCCTTGGTGGCCTTGGTGACCTCCTTGGCTTTCTCTTTCGGGCGCAGGCTGCGGCAGGCCTTGCCGGCTTGCCACATCTCGGAGTTGCCGATGACCGCCAGTTCCTTGTCCAGGCGTTCCTTGTAGTCCTTGCGGCCGCACATGCTGAGCACGCGCTTGGTCTCGCTACCGTCCTTGACGGCCTTGTACAGCTCATTGAACACCGGCAGGGTTGCTTTCTTGAACTTCGGCCGCCAGTCGAGCGCGCCGCGCTGGGCCGTGGCCGAGCAGTTCGCGAACATCCAGTCCATGCCGTTCTCGTCAACCAGGCGGATCAGGCTCTGCGTCAGCTCCTCGACCGTTTCGTTGAAGGCCTCGCTCGGGCTATGGCCGTTCTTGCGCAGCACATCGTACTGGGCTTCCATCACGCCGGCGAGCGCACCCATCAGGATGCCGCGTTCGCCGGTCAGGTCACTGCGCACCTCGGCCTCGAACGTGGTGGGGAAGAGGTAGCCTGAGCCGACGCCGATACCCAGCGCGATGCAGCGCTCCCCGGCATGGCCGGTGGCGTCCTGGAAAACCGCGTAGCTGGAGTTGATGCCGGCACCATTGAGGAAGTTGCGGCGCACCGAGGTGCCCGACCCCTTCGGGGCAACCATGATGACGTCCACATCTGCCGGCGGGATCACGCCGGTCTGTTCCTTGTAGACGATCGAGAACCCGTGCGAGAAATAAAGCGCATCGCCCGGATTGAGGCATTTCTTGATCTGTGGCCAGATCGCCCGCTGTGCCGCATCGGTCACCAGCATCTGGATGACGGTACCGCGGGTGGCGGCTTCCTCGATGTCGAAGAGCGTCTCGCCCGGCTTCCAGCCATCCTTGACGGCCCGGTCCCAGTCCTTCTTGTAGGCTTTGACCTGGCCGATGATCACATTGAACCCGTTGTCCTTGAGGTTGAGTGCCTGGGCCGGCCCCTGCACGCCATAGCCGATCACGGCGATGGTTTCCTTCTTGAGAACCTTGCGGGCCTTGGCCATCGGGAACTCTTTGCGCATCACGACGGTCTCTTTCACGCCGCCAAAATCAATCACTGCCATCTGGAACCTCCTGTATAGTTATATTTGGCAAAACACATGGGATACTAAGGCTTTATGCCCTCACGTCAATGTTTTTCGACTTTAGCGGGTAATGGGTCAGTTTTAGGGGGGTGCCACAGTTACCTATGGTTATGCGTTCTTTCAGCCTTGCTGGTTATTGGCCCTTGCGAGGAGCCTAGCCGGCCGGGTCTCCTGGTCTGGCCAGCAGGTGTTCGGCGACGTCGAGC
>CAZOXS010000254.1:0-2925 GCA_964583785.1 uncultured Victivallales bacterium | reverse complement strand
CCTGCTGGCTTTTGGCGGTGTCGGCGTCGTGATGTCCAATGGCGATATCGGCACGCTGCTGGCCAGGGGGGTAGCGGTTGGCGACCTGATGATTGTCGGTTGCGTGATCTGCTGGACGGCCTACACGCTGATCGGGCGGCAAGTCATGCGGGATCTTGCCCCGTTGGTTGTCGTGACCTGGTCCTGCATGATTGGGACGGTCATGCTGTTTCCGCTTGCCCTGCACAGTGGCATCCTTCACAACACGCAGGGGTGGAGCGCGGGTGCCTGGATAGGTCTTGTGTATCTTGGCCCTTTCGCGACAAGCCTGGCGTATTACTGGTACTACGATGCTGTCAGTCGAATCGGATCCGTCCGGTCGGCGATCTTCATCAATCTGGTGCCGGTCTTCGCTCTGCTGCTGGGGGCTCTGCTGCTTGGCGAGACGCTTTCGGGCGCGTTGCTGATCGGCGGAGGAATGGTGATGGCAGGCGTATATGTAACGGTGTTGTGGAAAAGCACCAGATGACCATCAAGAACGGGGTTCCATCGCGCGCGATCCTTGACCTGTTTACGGATTGATTATACGATCCGGGAGCGGTGTTTTGTGGCTGTAGCTACCGGGAGACTGGACGAATGCGAAAAGTACGGGTTCTTATCAATCCGAAGTCGGGGTTGCCGCGGTTGTTCAACACCATGCGGCAGGCGCTGGACCGTTTCTGGGATGTCGACGGCGTCGACCTCTCGTACCAGTTCACGCAGAGCAAGGAGGACGGGGTGGCCAAGGCCGGACGGGCCGTGGCCGAGGGTGTCGATACGATTCTGGTTTCCGGCGGTGACGGGACTGTTAGCACGATCGGACGGGTGCTGGTCGATACGAATGTGGCCATGGGCGTCATTCCTACAGGCAGTGGCAACGGTTTTGCCCGGCATTTCGCGATACCCCTTTCGTCCGCAAGTGCCGTCGAGGCCCTGGCGGGAGCCACCGTGCGGCGGGTCGATGTCGGTGTCGTCAACGGGACCCCGTTTTTCGTGACCTGCAGCATGGCGTGGGATGCGGCGTTCGTAAGGACGTTCGAGAAATCCCCGATGCGGGGGATTCTGCCCTATGTGTTTGCCGGTGTGCAGGAATTCTTTGATTACGAAAGGCAGGATATGCGGGTGACGTTCGATGGCGGGGAAACCATAGATCTCAAGAGCCCCATGATCATGACCGTGGCGAACCTGACGCAATTCGGCGGCGGGGCGATGATCGCGCCGCATGCCGAGGACGATGATGGCAAGCTGGAGTTTGTTGGTGCCCTGCAGAAGGATTTCCCGCTGTTGCTGGTCAATATCGGGCGCCTTTTTGACGGATCGGTCAAACGGATCCCGCGCGTGATCACGCGTAGTGCCTCCAGAATTGTGGTCACGCGCCCGAAGGCGGCGCCGATCCAACTCGACGGTGAACTCGTGGACGCCGGTACGCGGATCGAAATCGGCGTAAAGCCACTGGCGTTGCGGGTGCTTGTGCCGGCAACGGACCAGGGATAGCGGGGGCGGACTGATATGCGGATGGTGCTTTACAACATGCGCTACGGGACCGGGGGCGGCTTCTGTTTCCCCTGGCAGGGGTATTTGCGTCGCACACGGGATCATATCGAGACCATCGCGGACTTCCTGCATGGCCTTGCGCCGGATATCGTCGGCCTGGTCGAGGTGGACTCCGGTTCCTTCCGCTACCGGCGCGCACATCAGGCCGAGCGTATTGCCGAGCGCCTGGGTCACTACCATACCTACATGTCCAAATACCATACGGACGCCTTCATTAACCGGATTCCCGTGCTGAACAAGCAGGGCAACGCCTTTCTGACCCGTGACACGATCCATAACCAGCAGTTCCATTATTTCGACAAGGGTGTCAAACGACTGGTGATCGAGCTTGAACTGGAGTCGCTGACCTTATTCCTGGTGCACCTTTCGCTCAAATTCCGTATCCGGCACCACCAGCTTCAGCAGCTCTACGCGATGGTCAAGGCGACGAAGAAACCGCATATCGTGGCGGGCGATTTCAATCCGCTGTGGGGCGATCACGAGACCGAGCTTTTTCTGGGAGCGACGGGACTCCGCAATGCCAACCGTGAAGGGCTATCCACGTTCCCGAGCTGGCGTCCTAAACGGCAACTTGACTTTCTTCTCCACAGTCCGGGCATCGAGATGCATCATTTTGAGATCCCGGCGGTCACGTATTCCGACCACCTGCCGCTGGTCTGCGACTTCACGGTCGGGTGACCTTTTCGCTCCCGTCCGATTCACGGAAAGAAAACGGCCTCCTCATTGAACGCTAACAATTCAACCCTAGTTTTAACCGCGTTTTAAACGGCGTGTCGTGAGCAGGGATGGTCCCTGGTAGCGGCACCCACTATGAGGAGAAAATGATGAAGGAAAGCAGTCGTAAGTGGATGGGTGCTGTTGCCGCCGCTGGTTTGTGTGTGGCTTCGGTCAGCGTGGCGCAGATGACAGTGGATCCGAACCTGCCGGAGTACGTGCCGGTGGTCGGGGTGTCTGGCAATCTCAAGAGTGTCGGGTCGGACTCGATGAATAACCTGATGACTCTCTGGGCCGAAGGGTTCCTGGGAATGTACCCGAATGTGCAGGTCGAGATCGAGGGCAAGGGCTCGTCGACGGCTCCGGCGGCGTTGATTGCCGGTACATCGCATTTCGGGCCGATGAGCCGCGCGATGAAAGCCAAGGAAGTGGATGCCTTCGAGGCGAAGTACGGCTACAAGCCCACGCTGCTGAAAACGTCGATCGACGTGCTGGCGGTTTACGTGAACAAGGACAACCCGATCAAGGGCCTGACGCTCCAGCAGGTCGACGCCATCTTCAGCTCGACTCGCCGTGGCGGTTTCGCCAGCGATATCCGCACCTGGGGCGAGGCCGGTCTTGACGGGGCCTGGGCGAATC
>CAZOXS010000253.1:0-6292 GCA_964583785.1 uncultured Victivallales bacterium | reverse complement strand
GGGCGTGAAGCTGGGGGAGGATTTCCGCGAAGTGCTACCGGTCGGGAGCGGCCCCTACCAGGTTGCAGAATACAAAATGGGCGAGCAAATTCGCTTTGAACGTCGCGGGGATTACTGGGGTCGGGAGTTGCCCTACACGAAGGGATACCTGAATTGGAAGGAAATCGAGTATCAGGTTTATTTCGATGGGTTTTCCGAGTACGAAGCACTCAAGAGCGGATTGGTCGATTTCAAATGCTGGTTCCAACCGGACGTGCTGTATAAACTTGACAGTGATGGCATCCGCAAGGGCTATATCGAACGGAGGTATTTCCCGGTTACGCGTCCAGCCGCCATGAAGTGCATGGTCTTCAATCTGCGCAAGCCCCTCTTCCAGGACATCGAACTGCGCAAGGTGCTCATCTCGCTTTATGACTTCGATACCATCAATCGCAACTTCCACTATGGTGACAACGTCCTGCTCAAAAGCTATTTTGATAATCAACCGCAGTTGCGCGCCGCAGATGGTCCTGCCAAAGGGCGGGTTCGGGAAATCCTTTCCGAGTTGGCGGCACGGCATAATACCAATGGTGTCGACTACGTTCCGCAGGCCGCCTTCGATTATGGACCGCGCGAAATCGGGACGGATACCGACGGAAAGCGCATGCCGCTGGAAATGCGCGTTTTTGCGGCAAGCAAACGCCTGGATGAACTCGGATGGATCTGGGATACTGACCGCAAGGTGCGCGTGAAGGATGGCCAGGCGCTTTCCTTCGAAATCATGATCGAGGGCGATGACCTTTTTTACTACAGCGAGATCTGCCAAATGGCCGGCGTGAATGCCCGGACCGTGAACCTTACGAGTGTGGAGGTGCAGAATCGCCGGCGCAACTTCCGGTTTGACTGTGACATCGGATGGTTTGATGGGCGCAAGGCCCCCGGACGCGAGCTGGCGAGACACTTCTTGTCGAGTGAGGCGGATGTGAAGGGTTCTGCCAACCGGATGGGACTCAAGAATCCGGCGATCGATGAACTACTCGATCGCATGAGTGTGGCCGAGGACCGCGAGACCGTTGAAACCTATGCGAAAGTGTTCGACAGGATCATGTGCAATCAATGGTACCTGCTGCCGCGAACCTGGCCTACGAATGATCATGCCGTCTACTGGCGCTATCTACGGCATCCGGAAAAATACGCCTCCGGATTATGGACCTACTACAATATACGCTGGTTCTGGTGGTTCGATCAGGAGCGCTACGACAAGATCCAGGAGGCGATTGCCCAGGATATAGCGGTTCAACTTGATGAATCCCCGAATAACCGCACATCCGCAGCATTCACAGGAAGCGAGTAACGTCACGATGTGGGCTTATATCATCAAACGGATCTTGTTCATGATACCAACCGGGATTGGCGTCATCACCGTATTTTTCCTGATTTCCGAGTTTGTCCCCGGCGGACCGCTGGATCAGGTTGAAACCATGATTATCGACCAGGCGAACCAGGCCGGAGTCGGCGATCTTGTCGGGGGTGGAAGCGGTGGTGGTAGCGCGACGATCGCGATCAATCCGCAAATGCGCATGCAGATCAAACGGCAACTCGGTTTGAATCATGACCCCTTGAAACGCTATCTGCGCATGCTGCTGTGGTTTGGTCCGGACTCCATCGTGTCGTCTCGTGAAGTCGAAAGCGGTGAAGCGCGCAAACTTTCCTTCAGATCGCTTTCCCTGTGGGTCTATCGACTGGAGGATCAGTACTACGTCTATGACAATGTCTGTCCATTGGAAGGTGAAGCCAGCCCCTTGCGCTTTGACGACGAAAAACAATTGTTTGTGAGTGCAACGAACCCCAATCTGGCATTCGCTCCGGTTACCGGGCAGCAAGTAGGCGGCGATCTCAAATTGGTTTCCGTGCCTGTGCGGGTGCGGGAGATGCGTTTCCGGGAAACGGAATACCTGACCAGCGGGGAGCGGCGTAAAATCCGGGAGACACGCGATGAAGTCTACCTCAAGGAGGGTTGGTGGACGGCGCTGACTACCTGGGAAAATTGGCATGGGATGTTTCTGTTCAAGTTTCCTGTCTCCATTACGAAGAACAGGCCAAGTCTGGCCTTGATAAAGGAGCGTCTACCCATTTCCATGCGATTGGGCGTCAGCTCGTTCGTGATTACCTATGCCTTATGCCTTTGGCTGGGGATCAGCAAGGCCGTCCGGAATGGCTCGGTGTTCGACTCCGTCTCCAGTGTCCTGGTTCTGATCGGGTATGGGATACCAGGCTTTGTCCTGGCGGTATTCCTGCTGAAGATGTTTGGCCCGAGCGGTGACTCGCTTGTCAGCCTGATCCCGTTGCGCGGGATCCATTCCCCACCCGAAATCTACAACACGCTCAGTGTCTGGGGAAAGTTCTGGGATAATGTCCATCATATGATTGCGCCCGTGGCTTGCCTGACCATCCAGAGCTTTGCCGGGTTGACGATGTTGACCAAGAACAGTGTACTCGAGCAATTCCACCAGTTGTACGCAGTGGCCGCCCGCGCCCGTGGACTCTCCACACGCAAGGTCCTGATAAAGCATGTCCTGCGAAACTCCCTGATTCCCCTTGTGACCGGGTTCCCGGCTCGGTTTGTGATGATGTTTTTTGCGGGATCCGTCCTGATTGAAAAGATTTTCTCGCTGGACGGGCTTGGCCTGCTGAGCTTTACCGCACTGGTTGAGCGCGATTACCCACTGATGATCAGTAATCTTTTCGTTTTCACGTTTATCGGGCTGGTTTGTCGATTGTTGTCCGATATCGGGTATGTGATCGTGGATCCCAGAATCACTTTCGAGGGCAAGAAGTCATGACGCTATTCAGCCCCGAATTCCGGGACAAGGTGCGCAAGTTCAAGAAGAACCGTCGCGCCTATTGGAGTCTGCGTATTCTGACGTTGCTCTTTGTGCTGACCTTGCCGGCGGAACTATTCTTCAACGATCGGCCGATCGTGATGATTTTGGATGGCAACTGGTATTTTCCCGTCTCCCGTGATTATACCTATCGGGACTTGGGGGGAACAGCTGACACGCCCGTAACCAGTTACCGGTCCAGCATCTTCAGGGATTTTGTGGACGGGCGAATTGTGACGGTTGATTCAGGCATTTTGTATGGGGATGCGGCGGGTGGCGATGGGAAATGGTTGCAGGTGTCAGAGGGCGAACCCAGAAAAACCTGGGTGCTCTGGCCACTGGTGCCGCACTCCTACAAATCGTTCTACACCAGCGGGAAACTCGAAAGTTTGCGGTTGGTCTCGCCGCTGGCAACGATGCGCGATGGCAAACACATACCGGGCGCCATTGTCGAGAAACATTACCTGGGCACGGACCGATTCGGGAAAGATGTGCTGGCACGCTTGGTCTATGGCTTCCGGCTGTCGCTCCTGTTTGGCTTGGCGCTTGCGATCTCGTCGACCGTGTTCGGTTGCCTCCTGGGCGCCCTGCAGGGATTTTTCGGGGGGATGGTTGATTTGCTCGGCCAGCGCCTCACGGAGATCTGGGGAGCGATTCCGCGCTTGCTGCTCCTGATGGTGTTAAGTGACTTTCTTTCCCGCACGGGGGATGCGTCGGCATGGCATCACCTGGTGATGCTGTTTATCATTATGAACCTGACCTCATGGATGGGGATGGCCGCACACATGCGGGCCCAGTTCCTGGCGGCCCGCAATCTCGACTATGTCAAGGCTGCACGAGCTTTAGGGGTCTCGCATGCCCGCATCATGCTGCGTCATATCCTGCCGAATTCGCTGACACCGATTGTCACGTTCCTGCCGTTCTCGGTCTCATCCTCGATCCTGGCTCTGGTCGGGCTCGACTTTCTCGGGTTTGGCCTCAAGTACCCCGCACCCAGCCTGGGAGAGTTGCTTTCGCAGGGGCAACAGTATCTGGACGCATGGTGGATTATGCTCCCCACATTCTTGACGCTGACCGTATTGATGATTTTGTTGACGTTTGTGGGCGATGGCGTTCGCAATGCCTTTGATCCACGCTTCAAATGATGGGAATGATATGCTTCTGACGGTAGAAAACCTTGTGACGCATTTCGATCTGGGGGATGGCCGGATTGCTCGTGCCGTTGATGGGGTCAGCTTCGATATTGCCGCCGGCGAGACACTGGCGATCGTTGGTGAATCCGGTTGTGGAAAATCCCAGACCGCCTTTTCGATTATGCGCCTGATTGAGCAGAATGGATTTCATGATCCCGCCTCCCGGATATGGCTCAATGGTGATGATCTGCTGAAATTGCCGGAAGAGAAAATGCAGCATATTCGCGGAAATAGAATTGCCATGATCTTTCAGGAGCCGATGGCCTCGCTTAACCCGCTGTACCGGGTAAGCAGTCAGCTCTCGGAACCCTTGCGACAACATCAGCATCTGGGGCGCAAGGAGGCCTATAACCGATGCATCGAACTGCTGCGGCATGTCGGGATTCCCTCGCCAGAATCGCGCGTTGACAACTATCCACACGAAATGTCCGGCGGCATGAAGCAGCGGGTCATGATCGCGATGGCACTAGCCTGTCGTCCGAAATTATTGATTGCCGATGAGCCTACGACGGCCCTGGATGTCACGATCCAGGCTCAGATTCTAGGTTTGATGAAAGAGCTTCAGCAGGAGACGGGCATGGCGATCATGCTGATCACGCACGATATGGGCGTTGTTAACCAGATGGCTGATTCCGTATGTGTCATGTACGCGGGAAAAATTGTTGAAAAAGGCAGTCGACAGGCGATATTCCAGAATAGCCAGCATCCCTATACGCGGAGGCTTCTGGCATCCATTCCAAGTCGTGCCGACAAGCTCTACAAACTGCAGACCATTCCGGGGCGAGTGCCGAGCGCCAGTGCATTCCCTCTCGCCGGATGCCGTTTTGCGCCTCGCTGCCGCGAACGGATCGACGGCTGCGATACCGAAACACCCGCCATGCTTGCCTGTGGAAAGCATGAGGGACATATTGCCGCGTGCCACCTGCTGAGAGGCAAGGCGAGGGATGAGGCGCGGCGGGAAACGATTATGCAAGAGCTGCGTCCCCCCCGTGAGAAGGCCGGTGAAATGCTTTTGACTGTCGACGATTTGTGCGTACATTTCCCTGTAAAACGGGGGTTGTTGCAGCGAGTTGTGGATCATGTCCGTGCTGTGGATGGTGTCGAATTCGGCTTGCGACGAGGCGAGACGCTCGCCTTGGTTGGGGAATCGGGCTGCGGCAAGACGACGGTCGGTCATAGCATTCTGCGGTTAATCGATGAAGCGCGGGGTCACGTTCAGTTTGATGGGATGCCTGTATTGGAATTGCCACGTTCCGGGGCTAAGAAATTACGCATGCGCATGCAGCTTGTTTTTCAGGATCCTTTCGGTTCCCTGTCGCCTCGCATGAAAGTGAGCGAGATAGTCGGTGAGGGGTTGCTGGTGCATGCGCCGCATTTAAGTCCGGATGCCAGATCTGCCAACGTAGACGAGACCTTGCAGTTGGTTGGGCTTTCCCCGGATGTGGGCAGTCGTTTCCCGCACGAGTTCTCGGGGGGGCAGCGGCAGCGGATTGCCCTCGCACGTGCCCTGATTCTGGAGCCTGATCTGCTCGTGCTGGATGAACCGACATCTGCCCTGGATGTCTCGGTGCAGGCCCAGATCCTGAATTTGCTCGAGGAGATACAACGCCGCCGCCATCTGGCATACCTGTTTATTACGCACGATCTGGGCGTGGTTGAATACATTGCCGACTATGTTGCCGTGATGTATCTCGGGCGGGTGGTTGAATATGCGCCTGTTGACGCCTTGTTCGCGACACCCCGCCATCCCTATACCCGGACCTTGCTTGATGCGGTCCCGCGGATCGACGACCATGCGCAGGCATTCGGGCGCATCGCCGGTGATGTCCCCTCCCCGTTGCATCCGCCAGCGGGATGCCACTTCCATCCGCGTTGCCCGAAGGCACAGGCTGTTTGCCGAGTAACCTATCCGCCGATAACCGAAACGGGGGCGCACCGCTTCGCGTGCCACTTCCCGCTGGATGAAAAACGTCATGCATCGTAGCTGCGTTCGCCAGAACGCGGATGGCCGACCAAACACAATCGACTATTCCTTCAAAGCATCCTTGAGACAATACCCGTTCTGTCAAATGCTGATAGAATGTTTTCTGTATACAGTTGAGGCACTTGCAGAACCCCTCGTGGTTTCCGCTTGAAGCCGGAAACCACGAGGGGTTCTGCAAGGGAAAATGGCGGATGCTGCGCACGTGAGGGGTTTTGGACAGCCTGATGGGCTGGAATCACCATTTTTGAGCAGGC
>CAZOXS010000252.1:0-3875 GCA_964583785.1 uncultured Victivallales bacterium | reverse complement strand
CGGCTTGCGGCTTGTGGCTTTGGAGCGTAGGTTTCCGCCATGGGATATTACAGCAAAACATCGACTGACGGCCCCGTTGTCGGAAATGAAAAATCGCGCGGTGAGGTTTTTCCTGCCGGTGATGCCCGGAATGCCCCCTTTCGCCACCCCAAAGCCCCTGTCAGCAAAGCGTTTTGCGCTGTCGGTTCCGCTACGTTCGCACCGGATGCGCCACTCTACGGCTATAGGCATCTGAGCCCGGAATTAGGGCGGTGGACATCAAGGGACCCGATCGGGGAATGGGGCGGACTGAATGTTTAGGGGTGCTGAGGGTCGCGTCTCCTCATTCTTCATTTGAATTTCAACAGCCTGCTGAAACCGGATATCGGGAGTGATAATGGGCGGATTGATCAAGTCGCCATCTTGCATTTCCGGCTTGCGGCTTGTGGCTTTGCAGCGTAGGTTTCCGCCATGGGATTTTACACATCAGACTTGTCCGCCGTAGCTATACGAGCGAAGGAGGAGCCCGGAGCATCGCGGGGTGTCGTTTTAAAAAAACGCGCGGTGAGGTTTTTTCGCGGCGCTCGCCGCCAGGATTCCCTTTCCCGCCAGACCAAATCCCCTGCCAGCACGGCCTTTCATGCCGTTGTTTTACGTACCACCGCACCGGGTGTTCCACTCTACGGCTACAGACATCTAAGCACCGAATTGGGCCGGTGGGTGAGCCGGGATCCGATGGGGGAGCGAGGCGGGTGGAATGTATATGAAGCAATGCGTAATGCAGCCATCGTTTTTGTTGATGCTAACGGTAGAGATTCAAGTTATTGGCCATCGGGTAATAACGATTTTCCTGGGGTCATATCTCCTGATCCAAATCCTCTGCCATCGAATCCTGAGCCAGCCCCCCCTGATCCTACCCGCCCTAAGCCGCCTTCATTTGATCCGCCAACAGGAAACGATCCTCCTGATAGAGCTATTAGTCCAGCTCCTTGGTATCCTTGGTTGCCGACGCCACCGAACGCTGAGCCTTATGAGCCTCCTTCATTTGTTAATCCACCTTGGCAACCTCCATCACCTCCGCCCTCACCTCCGCCGTCATCAGATACATGCCCTTTACCTTGCCCCGACGGCAATCCCCCCCCATCATTTACTGTTTGCGTCACTACATGTGCATATGCCTGCTTAAACGATGGTGTTGATACTCCCGTCGGTTCAGCATGCCTGACTGCCTGTGACTGGTGTAGCAACTATGGATTGCCAGCTGCATGTACTGCATGCGCTGGCTGCATTGCAGGCGGATTGGCATCTGTATATCCGTGCTATGCCTCCTGCACTGGTGGATGTATTGGCGACCCTTGCCATACCTATTAGTAGATTTATCTTACCTGTTTCTTATGACGGAAGGGCTTTTTCGCGGACGATAAATTATGAATAGGCATAAAATAAACATTGTACTTGTTCTTTTTGGAATGGCTTGTGCTTGGGTACTGATAATGGCTGAAACTCCACAAGTGTCTCCATCCAGCAGGCATACTATTTCTTTTCGTGGTTATGGGTTGTCATTCAATTATGCAGATGCGATGCGACTTGATAATGTGAATGGTATTGTTCCCGTAATCACTGTGAAAGATGCTTTCGGTTCTAAAGTAGTCTTTTCCATATATAAGAAGGGGGTCTTAAAAAAGGAAGAACTAATTTCGATAAGTCAAGCTGGTTTTCAAAGATCCACATCACGTTCGGAGCATTCAGTGAATTTACAGGAGGATGTGTCCAAAAGAACTATTCTTGGAAAATCTTTTCAGGGGACGAAATTTACCGATGTCTGGAATGGGGAAAAACGAATTACTGAGTTTTTTGTCATTGAGATTTCGGATAAGATGCTAGCTATTTCATTGCAGCATCTCTCAATACATAAAGAGCAAGCCGAAATATCCTTTGGAACTATTTTTAGTTCTCTATCCCAAGTTCGACAGGGGAAATCCTGGCCAAGCTCTTCAGCGAGTCAGGAGCGGGTAGGAATTGAGGAATTGGGGTCAGAGTACCAGACCGAGAAAATAGAAAACAGCCATTCTCCAGGCGCAGACAAACAAGATCAAAGTCGTTGATTCAGTCAATATTCATGAGGGGCATGTCGCGGACGGTGCCGGAATCCAGTGACTGTTCTCGAACCTGTTAGCTGCCCTCGCCGCCTACTGGCGGCTTCCGCCTAAGCCAAAGGCTCCGGCGGGACATGCGGGAGCGATGCGCGGTCGCAGCACGGTTCTTGCATTTCCGGCTTGCGGCGGGATGCTTTGCAGCGTAGGTTTCCGCCATGGGATTTTACTCATTATCGCTGGTCGAAGAACGGGGTGTCGTTTTAAAAAAACGCACGGTGAGGTTTTTTAGCGACGGCCACCGCTGGAATGCCCACCCCCGCCAGACCAACGGCCCTGCCAACAAGGCCTTTCATGCCGTTGTTTTACATACCACCGCACCGGGTGTTCCACTCTACGGCTACAGGCATCTAAGCACTGAATTGGGCCGGTGGGTCAATCGCGATCCGATGTGGGAGGCAGGCGGGGTGAACTTATATGGTTTTGTGGGGAATAAACCTGTCAATGATTCAGATCTCCTAGGATTTTTAATTATTGGTGTACCAAGGACGGGGTTTCCAGTAATTCCGGAGAATCCGCGTAAGGCACCCTGCGAAGCTGCCGTGTCATGGTTCGAGAGTACTGATTATGTAAGGGGACTCAGAGAAAGACGATTTGGTAGAACAGGAGACCAGCCATGTTTAAAAAAGATTAATTGCGTATGCTGTGGCCCATTATTGCCAGCGGCTGCATATAACCCATTAACGCTCGATATCGACATATGCTACAACAAAATTGCTCGAAATTCAGGGATGAACTCTATTGTTATGTTCCTAAGGCACGAACTCTCGCACGCTGAATCTTTGTGTGGCCGAGTCACTACCACATGCCAACAATGCATGGAGGAAGAGATGAAGGCGTACTATAGATCAGGTGGGTGTTGGGATGCAGATTTGTGTGCTCGTTTGGCTTGGACATCATGCAGAGTCAAATGTGCTAGAGAGCGTTTGGTTCTAGGGGAAGAAAGATTTCTTGACCGCTATAGGCGAAGATATGCTGCACCCTATGCTGGTGCTGACATTCCACTCCCCCCTGAGTCGATATTTCCTGTGCCTGTTGATCCCCCTCTTGCCTGATGTTGCCGTGCATCTTGGGTAGACATTCGAAGGTGGATGAAAGGATAATTATTCCGATATGGTTTTGCTAAAACGTAAATCTCGCATAATTGGCGCGTTGCTGCTTCTGTGCACGCTGTTATTAGCGTTGCACATCTTTATGACTACTGGACCAACGGGGCGTCTTTACGTAAACTACGTGTCTTCAGATTCAGCCCCAATGGTGGAAATATATGTTCCTAGAAATGCCGGATGGAAGATGACGAGAGCGATATACAGCTCGGATGGTATTCTGTATGATCATGAAATACACTTTTCTTCAGGTATTTTCTCTAAACGAGTAAAAGTTATATCTCTCAGTAAACCTTTCGAAATTACATGCCCAGCCAAGGAGGAAGACATTTATGACTTTATCCGCGAGCATAGGATTTCTCCAGTGGTTTTCTCGAAACCCATTCTTGCCTCAGGGACGGAATGGATGTTTTCGACTGAAGAGTATTTGCATGCGGTCGAATTACATAGGCGCTGAGTGGGCGTCGGGGTCATCACGTCTCCTCATTCTTCAATAATCTATCTTTTTAGCTGCTTTCCCTCGCTGCTATCGCAGCTTCCGCCTACGCCAAGGCTCCGGCGAACATGCGGTATCTTCGCAGGCCCCTGCGATGTCTTGCATTTCCAGCTTGCGGCGGGATGCTTTGCAGCGTAGGTT
>CAZOXS010000251.1:0-2757 GCA_964583785.1 uncultured Victivallales bacterium | reverse complement strand
AATTTGTCTCCATTGAAATGTACTAAATGGTCAGGATTATCCGCTATCCAAACTTCTGTTTCCCAATCAATATCTGTCATAAATTGCCTAAACTTCGGTCTGTTCAAAAATGCTGTTACATAAACAATGTCAGCTTTGCAGTCCTTTGTAAGTTTTTGAAGTTGAATTAGCCTAAGCTCGCTTATCGGACCCGAAGAATGAACTGCTTCTATCAAATAGAGCCAATTCTTTTTCTTTGAATAGGCAATTACATCTGGCAACTCTTCGTGTGAAATCTCAAAGAAATTCAGTTCTTCAAGCTTCTCTTTTTCTAGATAAAGATATTTGTCAGATGTGTCTCCTACATAAAGTACTTCCGCACCGTGTCCGTATCTTGGTAAAAAGTCTTCAATAATTGCTTTTTGTAAGTCGTTATGTTCTCCTGCCGAAAAAGTCAGTTCACCACCTGATGGAAGAGTAACATTAACTTTTGCGATTTCTCTTTCCCTTTTTAGTTTTTTGCTCAAAGGCTCAATATTTTTCAATTTATCAGATACCATTTTCTCCCAATCTTTTGAGCCGAAATTTCTTATTAGTTCAGCATAAGTCGGATTGATTGAATAGCCACGTGTTGAATCGTTGGTCGCAGAATTTGGACTTGATTGTAAAACGACTTCTGCAACTGTGAGTAGTTTTAGGTCTTTTCTACGAATATCATCATAAGAACCTGAACTAATATTTTCTCCAAAATGGTTGTTTACGTAAATGATAATATCTCTGGTTTTGAGAGCGTATCCACTATTCAAGTCTTTTGCTTTTTTGAAGTCCGCAATTTTTTTAATGTCGCCACTTGCTAAAAAAGCAATTGCCATTCTTTCCAATCTTCTTGGCGTGGCATCTAAAGGAATCCCAAAAGTGTCAAGGATGTAAAGCGTGGTATTTATCAGTTCCTGAACCTGTGGTGTTTTTCGCTAAAAGTTTTTGATTTATCAGGACTGATATACTGCTTCATTCTCAAATAATTTTAATTGTTCGTTTTCTGTGATGATATATTGATTTTCGGCTTCTCCCATCAAGTTATTTTTGATGTTTGAAGCCAAATGATATGCAAAGTTTGGGGCAACAGCATTGCCAATTTGATTGTATTGATGAGTTTCAGAACCTGAAAACTCGAACCAATCAGGAAAACTTTGAAGTCTTGCAGCTTCTCGAACCGTGATTCTACGTCTGCGACCATCTTTTAATCTCACTCGGTGCATATCTCCCGTTGCACCTGCTAAATTCCTGCAAGTCAAAGTTCTTGCTGGTCTGTCTAAATATAAATCTCTTGGATTAATACATTTTGATGCTTTTTCATAGTTAGCAACATATCTGTCCATAGATTCAGTAAAAAATTTAGAATCTTCGTTAAACTGAAATGGTAGTTCTCCTAAGGCTTGACCTGCGGTTACTTTTCGGTTAATTTTTCTAGGAAGATTGATTTTCTGTTTTGAGCCAATAACAATAACTCGTTCCCTGTTTTGTGGAACTTCATAGTTTACAGCATTTAAAAGGGCGTAATTGATGTAATAACCTAAACTTTCAAGTTCTTCAATCACTTCTTTTAAGTACCATTTGTTCTTGTAAAGCATTCCACGAACATTTTCAAAAAGCAACACTTCTGGGTCAAGCTGTCTTATTGCTGACAGAAAAATCGGAAATCCGTCCCTTGAATCTTTTAAGCCAAGTTGTTTTCCGCCAACACTAAATGGTTGGCAAGGTGGGCCGCCAATCACAATATCAGCTTTCGGGTATATTGTTTCAACTGTCAACTTTTCATTGAAACACTCTCCAATTAAGTTTTTGTTGTATGTATTGGTTGCTTGTTCGTCCATTTCATAGCCAATAGTTTTAAATCCATTAGCTTCAAAACCAAGGGAAAGTCCACCGCAACCCGCAAAAAGGTCAACTACTGTTTTGTTCAAATCAGTGTCAATCCAAGGTTTCAGTTTTTTATTTATTTCTTCCCAATATTCCATTCTTCAAAGTTACGAATTTTTGTCGTGTTTACGGTTTCCTATCATTGGTGGTAACTATGTAATCCCCCGAACTTATTATACTTTTTCCCATTTTTACCCTTTTTGTTCAATCTCAAAATAACCCAAATCACCATAAATCGACGAGGTTTTCTGGAATACGATCCTGGATAATATTTCTGAGTTTCGGTTGTCAAAACAGTTTGGTTTTAATTCGTGCTTTAAAAGTAGAAATAATATGGTGCAATCGTTGTCGGGTGGGTGAAAAAAAACGAAAAACCGGGGAGATTAATCGCAGTGTTTTAATCCCTTTTTCCATTCCGTTTCAATTTTACTCACATTAATTTTTTTAAACTCCGCTTTTCATCAAAACAGGAATAAAGTGGAAAATGCGGTTGTGCGGTGAATATCTGCGCTATTCGCCTTAAATATGCGGAGAATAATAAGTATATTTGCCGCATAAGTAAGATTACATAATGGCAAAATATATTTATCAATACGATAATTGGCCCAATTTTACCTGGAATGAGCAGGAAATTCAGGTGATAATTGGAAAAGTCCGTCATTTACAGGGAAAGCTCTCGGGACAAATGATTGCATTGGGATTTTCGCTTAAGGCGGAGACGCTGCTTTCAACACTAACAATTGATGTGCTTAAATCTTCTGAAATAGAAGGGGAACTGCTTAACTATGAGCAGGTGCGTTCGTCTGTTGCAAGAAGACTGGGAATGGAATACGCAGGTATGATAAATTTGGACAGAGA
>CAZOXS010000250.1:0-13449 GCA_964583785.1 uncultured Victivallales bacterium | reverse complement strand
GACGCCAGGTTCGGGTTGATGTAGTCATGCGCGAGGTGCTGAAGGATCGGCCCTATTATGAGACAAGCGGGGGAGGGGTTACCGTCTCGGGTGGTGAACCGATGCTGCAGGCCGACTTTGCGCTGGCCCTGCTGGCGGCCTGCCGTCATGCGGGCGTGCATACGTGCCTGGACACAGCCGGTGTCGGCTCAATGGCGGATTTCACGCGGTCGCTCGAATGGGTTGATCTCTACTTGTTTGATTACAAGGCTACCGATCCGGAATTGCACCAACGCCTGACTGGCGTTGCCCTGGATGCGATCAGGCGCACTCTTGATCTGTTGCTGGAGGCGGGGGCACGCGTGCTTCTGCGCTGTCCGTTGATACCCGGAATCAACGATTCGGACGGGCATCTGCAGGCCATAGCCCGTATGAGTCGACGTCCCGGCATCGAAGGGGTTGATCTGCTGCCCTGGCACTCGATGGGGCAGGCAAAGTATGGATTCCTCGGGCGGCGGATGAGCTGCGCGTTGCCGCAAGCCAACACCAGTGACACGCAGAAAGCGCATTATCGTGAGGTTATCATGAAGGAAGGTGGCAGGGGCGTCCATCTTGTTTAACCCGCAAAGTGAATTATGAACAACCAGCTAGACGACCAAGTCCTTGTAATGCCATCAGCGCAACAGGCGGAAGTCCGCGTTCATCGCGGCGAGTATCTGACGGCCGTCGATTTCCCCGTCGGTGCCCTCGGCGGCAGTGTCATTCGGCTGAATGGAAAAGCCGAGCGGCAGTGGTGGCACATCTTCAATAACTTTGAAGAGCGCCAGGGCACCGGCTGGTTGCCCAACAGTTTCTTTGCGATCCGGACGCAAGACGGCAACGAGACCACGGTCCGGTCCTTGCAGACGACTGCCGTTGGTCCGTTCGCGGCGATGAAGGAACTCACGTTCCGCACCGAATATCCATTTGGGTGGTATGACTTCGCGGATGATGCTTTGCCGGTGTCTGTGCAATTGGAGGCCTACAGTTTCCTTATTCCGATGGATCTCAAGAATTCGGGTATTCCCTGCGCCATCTTTCGTTACACCGTCAAGAACACAGGATCGTCTGATGTGCGTGTGAGCCTCCTGGCAACCCAGCAGAACGCAGTGGGCTGGACAGGTTATGAACCGATCACAGGGACTGATTCCCGGCAGAATCCGGGCTACGGGAGTAACCGCAACCAGATCGTGGCCGATGCACAGGGTGCCACGCTACAGATGACCGGCGCAGCGGGCAGCATGGCGCTCTCCGCCTATGGGGGAGGGGGCAGCTCGACGGCGGCCTGGCGCGACCTCCAATCGCTCCTGGATGACTTCGCTGCCGACGGTATGCTGTCAGGCGAGCCCGAAGCGCAGAGTCCGCAATCGGGCGAAACCGTTGATGGCGCGCTGGCGCAGTCCGTCGTGCTCACGCCCTGTAGCGAACAGGCATTGACCTTCGTGCTGAGCTGGCATATCCCCAAGGGGAGTTTCGGACGACCGGGATTCGAGTGGTATTGGCCGGAGGGCGGATGCCAGTATGAGAACTGGTGGTCGGACGCGATGGCGGTGGACCGGTATGTACGCGGGAATTTCAATCAGCTTGACAGCTTGACGCGAACGTACCACAGCGCCCTTTATTCATCAACCTTGCCGCGTTATGTCATCGACCGGGTTTCGTCCAATATCGCCGTGTTGAAGTCACCGACCTCGTTCTGGACCAGGGACGGCTATTTCGGGCTATGGGAGAGCACCTCCAACCATGAAGAATGGCTGGGGAACTGCAAGCATGTCTACCACTATGCCCAGGGGCATGCCCGGCTATTCCCAGAACTCGGACGGCTCTTGCGCAAGCAGGATATGAAATCGATGACCACCGATGGGCTTCTGCCCGCGCGGGATTGCGAGCTGAAGAATGCCATGGATGGCCATTTCGGAACCATCCTGTCAAGCTACCGCGAACACCTGTTGTCCGAGGATGATGCCTTTCTCAAGGCAGTCTGGCCGCCGGTGCAGAGGGCGATGGACTACGCCATCGAAACCTATGACCCCGATGGCGACGGTATGTTGTCGGGCTCCTACCACAACACGCTGGACTGCAACGTGTCGGGCACCTCGCCGTGGATCGGCTCGTTGTACCTGGCGGCGCTGAAGGCTTCCGCACGGATGGCGGAACGGATGCACGACACCAGGGCGACAAAACGTTACCTTGCCCTGTTCGACACCGGGCGTGCCAACCAGGACGCGAGACTATGGGATGACCAGCTTGGCTACTACAAGGAACGGACCGAGAATCTACCCGCGACCAAGGTGATGGGTAATGCCATCTCGATTGACATGTTTCTCGGGCAGTGGTGGGCCAACCAGCTTGCTCTCGGGCAGATTTATCCACTGCAGCGCACCCGGCAAGGTCTTCGGAAGGTATTCACCGGTAACCGATTTATGGATCAGACGGGGCATTATCCTGCGCATTTCCGGGACTTCCTCGGCAAGGGCGATACGGGTTGGCAGATGTTTGTCTATCCGGGGGAACAGCCCCAGAACACGATCCTGTACTTTGATGAGGTCATGAGCGGTTTTGAATACAGCATGGCCGCAACGCTGATTCAATACGGCCTGATCGAGGAAGGACTGACCGTCATCAAGGCGATCCATGACCGCTACGATGGACGCCTGCGCGCCAAGGGCGAAGTCCATATGGCCAACAATTCGACGGTGTATGGCTGTGGCAGTCCGGTCGGCGAGGATGAATGCGGCGACTTCTACGGGCGGGCCATGAGCAGTTGGTCTGCCCTGCTGGCCCTACAGGGTTTTTCCTACGATGGCCCGGGAGGCATCATCGGCTTCAAGCCCGTGTGGAAACCCGAAGCCCATCGTTCATTCTTCACCGGTGCGGCGGGGTGGGGGACGTTCTCGCAAAAGCGCGAAGGCGACACACAGATCAATGAAATCCAACTCCTGCATGGCCATCTGGTGCTCAACACGATTGTCCTCGAACTGCCTGACGGTGTCGCTACGGCCAAGGTCGACGTCATCCACAACGGCGAGTCAGTGCCGCACCAGGTCGAAACAAGTGAGCGCGAGATCCACGTCCGGCTGGCGACCTCTAATCATCTGGATGCCGCAACGGCGCCGTGTGCAACCCTTTTTGTTCGGATACGTTATCATTAAATAGGCTTGTAAAGCGTTGGTTGATGATGTTATTAGAAGCACGTTTTATTGTTGTCAACATAAAGAAGAGAGGTGTCGCATGGCGCCCCAGATTGCAGCCCAGATGTTTACTGTTCGTGAGCATACCACGACCGCCGCGGATTTCGCGGCCAGCTTGAAGAAGATCGCGGATATTGGTTATCCCGCCGTACAGCTTTCCGCCGTGGGAGCGATGAACGGGGAAAAGCCGGAAGTGGATGCTGCCCTGGCAGGGCGTATGCTGGCCGACAACGGACTCAAATGCATCGCTACCCACCGGTCGTGGGACCAGTTGCGGGATTCAACCGAGAAGGAAATCGAGTTTCATCAATTGATCGGCTGTGATTTCGCGGCCATCGGCGGGATACCCCGGACGTATGAGATGTCCCTTGCCGGTTACCGCCAGTTTGTGCAGGATGCCATCCCGGTCATTGAAAAGCTGAAAGCGGCGGGTATCCGCTTCGGTCATCACAATCACAGCACGGAATTCTATAAACCGGCGGGACAGCACCAGACGCTGGAGGATATTTTGATCGATGAAGCGCCGGCGGATCTGATGCTGGAGCTGGATCTGTACTGGATTGAGCACGCGGGCCTCAACTGCGCCAACATTCTCAAGCGGGTGCCGGGCCGGGTGCCGGTGATTCATATCAAGGACAAGGAAGTGGTCGAGGGGAAGAACGAGACGCGCATGGCACCCATCGGGGAAGGCAATCTCGAATGGGATCGCATCCTGTCCGCCTGCCGCGCGGCTGGTGTGAAATGGTATGCGATTGAGCAGGACCAGTGTTTCCGCGACCCGTTTGACTGCCTCAAGTCAAGCTTCGACTTCCTGCGGTCCAAGGGGGTCTGAGGTGGTTGTGGACACCGATGGACGTCCCATCAATGCCCACGGCGGGGGCGTTCTTTTTTCACGGTGGGGTCTCTTGCTATTCTATAGAGGCTCTTGCAAAACCCCTCGCTGTGCCCGCTTGAAGCCGGGCACAGCGAGGGGTTTTGCAAAGTATAATGCTTCAGCTCCGAACCAACGGAATGTCTGGCATATCCACCCCGCCCTTGTTTTCCATGGCCGTACCATGCCGCCGCCAAACACGATACCCTGGATATTCGCTCGGATGCCTGTGATTGTCACCGATTATTCCTGAAACTGGGTATGCAGTTGACTCAACTGCATACCCAGTTTCCTGAAATAAGTGTAGCCATACGTGATTGTATACGCTACAAGGCAATAATCATTTGAAAAACGGGTGTAGAGGTTGTGTGCCCCTCAGGATCATATGGCCGGTTAGCTCACGGGCCAACCGCAGACGCATCAGAAAACCCCGCGCTGAACGCCGGGAAGGAAGGCGTGTGCCCGAAAATCACGATTCTCTTCCATCAGACGGCGCCAAAACCGTCACTCCTACAGCATCCGCCATTTTTCCTTGCAGAACCCCTCGTGGTGCCCGGCTTCAAGCGGGAACCACGAGGGGTTCTGCAAGTGCCTCGAGAGCCTTGGGAATCTGTACTTAAATCCGGCAAAGCCCATCAGATAATGGGTGTCCCCATCATCTCTTAGTCTCCAGCTTGGATGCCAATAGTTGACGATAAAATTGTTCAGTTTCACTCGCTACCCGGTCCCAGCTATACTGGCGCGCGGCAGCGGCTGCCGCCATTGACATCTGTTGCGCTTGATCCGATTGCAGTTGCAGCGTTTCAATTGCATCGACAAATGCATTAACCTGCCCCGGTTCAATCAGCCGTCCCGTCTCGCCATCTCGAATTATGTCCCGCATACCACCGGTGCATGAAGCCACAACCACCATCCCCCGTGCCATAGCCTCCAAGGGTGCCTTCCCGAACCCTTCAAAAAAGGATGGGAACAAAAAGATGCCATGCTCATCATAAACATGCACAAGCTTGTCTTGCGGCATCCAGCACTCAAACTTGACTAGATCTCTTGCCGTAACTCCCAGCAAAGCCCGGCATTGGTCGTGAACGACTTCTGGACAACACCATGTGAGTCGCAGATTAGGACATTTTTTCGCCAGAGCCGTAAAAATCTCCGCCACCACATAATTCCCTTTAACAAATGCGGAGGTGCCAACATGCAAAACACTTTTTAGGCGTTTACCTAGCCTGCGCAGCGGGATCGAGTCAACAAATACGCTCGCTGGGGCTTGGGGAATACACGCAACCGTAGCCTCCACCAGTGCGTACTTTTGCATAATGTATTCCTGATCTTCAGAGGAACTAACAATGATGCCATCAGCCCATGCAGCACACCAAGCCGCGTACTGCCTTAGCATCCTGCGCATCGGACGGCCAAAAACACCGCGAGGAAAATGCCATTCGGGAACCTTGTAAAGACCACGCCAAGGAGCAAGGACTTCATCAACCCGCGTTTCCCATCCGTGACTCCGATTAACAAAAACCCCTGGACGACACTTAAGGGCGTGATCACGCGCCGCCAACCAGGCGTAAGGCTGGTTCACATGAATAACGTCATATTCCTGCTCGCTGTTCCTCGACCGAATTGCATTGCGATATGCCCACGGCAATTCCAACAGATAATGTAGATTACCATGTTGAATACGATGCGGCAAATCATCGCCCCAAATGGCATCAACCGTGTGCCCTTGATTGCGCAGCGCAATCATCGTTTGGTATTCCGTACCCGCCGCTCCAGAATTGGGATCAGGCGGAACATCTGCAGCAAACAATATTTTCATACAGACTTCTCAATCCTGCTTGCTTGTAGAATGCGCACCCAGGTATTAATCCGTAGCGGATTCCGCTGCAACGCCTGCCGAAAGTATTTCAGGCAGCGCTTGTCACCATTCTGTCGCAATACTTCTCCAACAAAATGCTCTCCTTCTCCAAAACAATATTTTGCTTGCTCTTGTTGTAAAGAAGAGGGTCGAATGGCTGCTACCCGTTGTAAGATTTCCATTTCAGGCTGTTTTTGTTGGCGACACCAATATGCTTCCAATGCCAAGCGGCCAATTTGTTCCTGTCGGACTCGATTATTTCCGCTGATACTGTTGGGCACTAATCTTGCTCGATATAAAACCTCTGGACATGCGTAAAACAACCCCATCTCTGTCAACCGCAACCATAGATCCCAATCCTGACCAAAATAAAATTGATAACGATATCCGCCAGACGTTTTATAGGTTTTGCGCCTAAACATGACCGAACCATGGTGCGAGGGCCCAGAAACAGGAAATGTATCCGGTTTCGCGGGACAGATATCCACACCATCAACCGTCGTTTCCACCCGATGCGTATATAGCGGCTCCCATTCTGGGCCGCAAAACTCTGTCCAACAAGAGACAAACGCCACATTCGGATGGTCGTCTAAAAACTCTCGTTGCTTTCGCAAACGCTCCGGCAGCATTACATCGCCATTGTCAATCCTTGCAATATACCTACCTGTTGCAGCTTCACAACCGTCAATCAAGGCTTTCGTCAAACCTTCATTTGATTTCGTGATGACGCGAATACGCTCATCCTGCTTCTCATAATCCGAAAGGATCTGAATGGCCAGGGGGTCCGTAGAACCATCATCCACGATGATGAATTCAAGGCCTACGTCAGCCTGGCAAAGCACACTCTCAATGGTCTCGCATAAATGCGCAGCTCCATTGTAAATCCCCATCACCACTGAAATATACACGGGGTTGCTCATAGCTTGTCGATATACCCTTTTTGCCTAAGAAGCCATCTTTCCATGACGGCATCCGCTGTATTAGTCAGTTCATCATGTAGTGCTGCACCACTTGGCGGGGTACTAAGCCGTTGCATTATTGAATTCGGCTCTGCGGCCTGACTATCCACGCAAATCAAGTGCTGCTTTATTAGATCCGGACAGTGCCGCACCAGTGCGGGGTGAGCAAGCACATGGGCTCCTGCGGCCAGTGCATCGGCAATCGTTGTCTTGAAACCGTAACCTAGCGGTGAAAGCAGAGCAACCGCCTTGCAGGTTCCTGTAAATGAGGCAAGTTCATTCACAAATCCTGTAAGCAACACAGCGTCGCAGGCAGGTAGATTCCAATTGTGCAGGTTACCGGTGACAACAAACTGGTACGGGCTTCCGCGTCGTTTCATCTCAGTCGCCAAGCGTTGAAAGCGAATAACCAAATCCCAACTCTTGCGGTTCTTCTGAGACGTTGGCATGCAGGCAATAATCCGACGTTCTCTGTACGGAAGAGACTGGCCCGGCAGCAAATGATCAGGACACCGATAAGGCAGCCATTCAACCCGAGCCCGGCCCGGCAGACGACCCCAGTAAATCCGATTCTCCCATGGATTAATGGAGAGGATCACATCTGCAGCCTGTTTGACAGCCAGATCGTGAGCTAGTAGTCGGCCCATCCCATAGAACATCCAGAGAGGCCCACGATCACAACGCCATCCATGATTATCGAGATGCTGAAGAGGCTCAATATTGATCGCACGCACAGCAACAAACGCCCTAGGTTCCAGATGCTTCAAACGCTTTAGAATACGCGGATAATGCGAATATTCAATCAACGCTGCGTCAACCGTTCCACCATCCGCAAGCGAGGCGTCGACGACGGCAGGATCATCGTCACGCACCTGTATCTGCCTGTATTCCGATACATGATTCTGCAACCACTGAACACGGGACACGACATCTTTATAAGTTCCATGATACTTGTTAGCCAAATCACGAGTCGGGATGAAATGTAGAAAGCGACTCATTGGGCAGATTTTCCCTTCCAACAAGTAGTGCCTTTTCCCCGTCGACGCAATTCGCTAATTCGCATTTCTACCGGCAATGCCATACGTTGTTCGGCAAGCTCAGCCGTCAGTGCCCCAAGCCCCCTTACCGCACGCTTTCCCGGTTGAGGCGAATGCCAGAGGTGGATCAGAGGAAGATACGTGTAATGCCAGACCTTACGGGACTGGCAACGATCCCAGAACTCAACGTCTTCACCGCCCCATCCAACGAAATCCTCGTCGAACCCGCCGATCTCATGAAACGCTGCCGCACTGATAACGATACTACCGCCTCCCGTTGTATTCTGTAGCACGGTGTCCACAGGCAGTCTATCAGCAACCATGAAATCCGAGAAGTCAGCGATCGGTGCCTTACCTAGATAAAAAATAAACCGCTTAAGGTTGATAACCTCACAACCCTGTTTAAAACGCACTAGCGCCTCTTTACTATAGCAAGTCGGGATTACCAAATCGTTATCATGAAATATCAATAGCGGGGCGCGAGCGCTCTTCGCGGCAAGGTTAAACGTGGCCGAACGATTGTACGGAATTCCCGCATCTACCGGCTGATGCTGATATCGGACCCACGAAGGAAGTGCATCGTGAATTTCGGATACGGCACTCTGCTCAATCACGATACACTCGAATCGGTTCTGAGTTTGAGCGGCAATCGAACGCAAGGTGCAAAGCAGCAATGGCAAGCGTTCCACGCCGCGATGCCCAATTAAAAAACTGACTTCCGGCAATGCAGACTCATCAATCGGATGATGACTACAGCATTGTCGTGAATTGACAAAACATGGACGATCCTGCAAATGAATGGGATAATCACGTAATGCCCGCCTCAATAGCGAGCAACCGGCAACCGGAAACACATCGCACAAATGTAGCGTTCGCGTGTATTCCCAATCACATGCCACGCCTTCACCAGACGGATTGATAAGCAGTCCATCATTTCGGTTGCGCATGAGTACCCAACGGTTCGTCAAGCTCATGCTCAACAAGAACCGAAACCAGTCATGAACGAATGTTCCCAAGAATGTACGAATACGGCTCACTATAGAAACTAAGCTTTACATATCAGAACACTCATACTATCGGCTAAACTGAGGAGTTCTTCGCCACATACACACTTGAATTCAAGATAATCAAAGATCTCTGCCCCACACGAAAAGCATGCGGACGGAAGTGTGGCTCGCTTGTACACATGAATGGACGCGATATTTTCAAACATAAAGACGACATCATCGCGCGAAAAGGGACCAGCCACAGCCAGCCGGTCTAAATGAGCCGCCGTTAAAGCCTTATTTCCATTTCGCTTGATCTGATCGAAAGCCAGCAAAATGGAAAGAGCGGTCTGAACACGGCGAATGCCTCCTCGCCGCTGATTCCTTCGTAAGAATCTATGCTTGGCTCCGAACTCCTTTTTAAAGAGATCATGTGACGGGAAACTGGTGTGAATATCTTCCAGGATATAAATTCCGCCGGATTTCAGTTTTCTGAATCCATATTTCAAACATCTCGATTGATGGGAAGGAATGTGAGATCCGTCATCAATAATAAGATCTGGTGCGTCCATGTCTTCAAAAAAAGAAGCGATAGCACCGTCATGGCCTTGGTCTAAACAAGCATAGTGCACTCGATTGCATACAGGCCATTCCTGTCGTGTTTCCAAAATGTCCACGCCGGTTATTTCAGACTCCGGATATTTCTCCATAAGCCATCGAATGGAATGGCCATTGAATACTCCAAATTCAATAATATGCCCTTTGATGTTAGCAGGAAGGAAAGTGTTATAAAAATCAACATAACCATGCCAGAAGAACTTATCACTTTGCCTAAGCATCAAATCACATTCAGCCATTATTAACCTCACTGAAATATAAAATACAAGTTAACCGACGTTCTGTTGTACTGATCTTGATACGATCAAACGGACAGCAGACTCAACCCACCGACAAATAACAACAGGGCGAACAATAATATATCGGTTCAGATATGCAGCTATACGCTTATATTTTTCAACCGGAGACATGCCTATTTCAGAATCCATTTCCTTCGAGAACCATTTTCTTAAATGCCATGCATGAATAACCACTGGTTTCTCTTCGCTATCCAAATAAACCCGACTTGCCATAAACTTTGGATGCATAGAAGAGTTAAGATAAATAAACTTATAACGCTCCTTGAGAATCAGCCAAAACACAGGATAATAGGGTTCGAAATCGTCGTAGCAAACATTTGGCTGATCATGATCGTAGCCGAATACCCTGTTGTTCTCATCAACAATATTATCAAAGCGTAACGCCTTCCATGCAGGATTCTTCTCAACTAATCGCCGTAAGATCTCTGTTTTGAAAATCGTGAAATACAGATTACATGCCAACGGATTGTGAAAGCGATACGGACTGCCACCGTCGGGGACACCGGCAACAGCAATATTCTGATCTTTTGCCATTTTATTAATCAGGCGAAGTAAATCATCTGGATGTAAAAGAAAGCAATCCTCATCAATATGGACGATAAAATCGGATTCAACCGCTAACGCTTTATCCACAAAGTTCAAAGGATGCCACCCAGACCGTCCATCCAATACAATGATTTTATCAGCCAGACCAGATGCGCGAACTAGTGCCTGTGAATAAACCTGCCAACGCGTTTTTAATGAATAGGTAACAAAAATGATTTTCGGAATCATTATTCATCCTATCTTCGAATGGTTTTTGAATACCGAGTCAACGCTTCACAACGCCACGCTGAAGTAAGCGTCACAACACCCGCCTGATGCCTGTCATGAACCCAGCCCGCATTGAACCCTACATCCGAAACACAAAACATGGCGGCCTCATGTATGTAGTCAAGACCGGTATTTGATGCCGCACGAACCGCACCAATACTGAATTCAAAGATTCCCGGAAGAAGCAAACCTCCTGACAACTCACAATCAATGATGCATTGGTCGCTAACCGGAAAATCAAAGACTGGCGATTGCAGCGTTGCAATAATTAAGCCACTCGCGCGTACAGCGATTCCGAACCGGACATTGGAAACCGCATCTCGGCATGTCACTTGTAAACGCAAGCGGATTGCCTCCCCATACTTGAAGGTCGCGGTTGGTTGCCCTGACTGCCCGAGCATAGTCAACGACTCAACGCTCAAAGCGGTATGAACCCCGTGCTGATGATCAAGGAAACTAACGGCACCGCATTCCAGTTGTCCGGACTGCTCGTACGCGGAAACGACTTTATCCACCGTATTCTTATCGTGAGCTACGGTTCCCGAATCAAGCCAGATGGCCGTCTGGCAAAGGTTCTGTACTGCTGCCAGATTGTGACTCACGAACAGGACCGTTCGCCCCTGGCTGGCAACTTCGCTCATCTTACCCAGGCATTTGCGTTGGAACTCGGCATCGCCGACGGCCAGGACTTCATCCACAATCAGGATCTCCGGATCGAGATGGGCGGCCACGGCAAAGGCGAGGCGCACGACCATCCCGCTGGAGTAGCGCTTTACCGGCGTGTCCAGATAGGTGGCACAACCGGAGAATTCGACAATCTCATCAAGCTTGGCGGAAATCTCCGTCTTGGTCATACCCAGCACCGCGCCATTGAGATAGATGTTCTCCCGGCCCGTCAGATCCTGATGAAAACCAGTCCCTACCTCAAGCAGACTGGCGATGCGCCCCTTGACGCGGACTTCCCCCGTGGTTGGCGCCGTGATCCGGCTCATGATCTTGAGCAGTGTGCTTTTCCCCGCGCCATTGCGGCCGATGATCCCCAGCACCTCGCCTCGCCTGACCTCGAAATTGATATCCCGCAACGCCCAAATGTAATCGGGTGAAGAATCTGAGAGGGGAACCGCAGAAGACGCAGAACGACACAGAATTTTTGTTTTTTGAGTGGAAGAGGGGCTGCGGTCTGCTTTCCCTTCCCGCTTACGGGTCCGGATGTTTTCGCCGGTAACGGAAAGATACGGGTCTTCCTTGCCGCGGATGCGGTGCCACCACCGATTGATATCGTGGTGTAACGAGCCAGTAGAGACCTCCCCGAGGCGGTACTGCTTCGACAACCCCTCAACCTGAATTACAACGTCCGAGTTCATATAATCAAACCGCAGAATACACAGAAATACACAGAAAGGGGGTTTCTAGTTTAGAATGAGACGCTCATGCTGTAGGTGAGGGTAATGGGAGAAGTTTATAAGATATGCAACTTTGAATCCTGTCGCCTTGAGATAGTTGATCACCTGCGCTCTATGATTGTCTGATATCTCGGAGACGGCCTTGATTTCCACGATGATTGTTTCGAAACAGATAAAATCGGGGATGTATTTCTGTTTCAAAGCGCGCTGCTTGTTGGACAGGGGTAACGTTGCTTGGCTGATAAACGGAATATTTTGGAGTTCGAACTCAATTTCCAGACACTCTTGGTAGACAGACTCGAGGAATCCACACCCCATTTGCTTATACACTTCAAAACAAGCACCAAGTATCTTATACCCCTCATCCTTATACAAAAACGTTTCCACTGCACCATCCCCTTCTGTGTATTTCTGTGTCTTCTGTGGTTCCCTCTCCCCTACACCGTATCCATGAAGGTGCGTTCCACGCGGTTAAACGCGATCACGCCGACCAGCAGCGACACTACCCCAAATCCCGCGCTATAGGCGAACCAGCCCCAATGCAATATCCCCTGCCCCAGGAACCCTAGCCGGAAGGTTTCAATAATCGGCGTCATCGGATTGGCCAGCAGCACCAGCCGCAGCCGTCCGCCGGTAATACTCGAAAGCGGAAAGATCACCGGCGTGGCGTACATCGCCAACCGAACACCGAACTCAAGCAGGAAGCGCAAATCGCGGTACTTCGTGGTCATCGCACTGAACAGGATCCCTAGCCCCAGTGCCTGCATCGCCATGACGAGCACCAGCACGGGAAACAGGAAAGCCACCGGCGTCATGCGAACACCGGATCCCATCAGTGCATAATAGCCCCAGAACACGAGAAAGAGCCCCACCTGCACGCCGAACTTGATCAGATTGGAGACGGCCAGCGAGAGCGGCACCGCCAGACGCGGAAAGTAGACTTTGCCGAAAAGATGCGCATTGCCCACAAAGGTGTTGGCGGATGCCGTCAGCACATTTGAAAAGTACAGCCAGATGATATTCCCGCTGAGATAGAAGAGCATCTTCGGCAAACGGTCCGTGCTGAGGCCGGCCAGATTCCCGAACACGACCGCGAAGACGATGGTCGTGAGCAGCGGCTGGATCACAAACCAGGATGCCCCCAGAATGGTCTGCTTGAACTGGGCCACAAAATCGCGGCGCACAAACAGCAGTACGAGATCCCGGTAGCGCCACAAATCCTGTAAATGCAGATTGAACCAGCGCGCCTGCGGACGGATCACCAAATCCCAATCTTCGCGTTCTATTACCTGTTCCATCCAACCCTCATATTAAAACCACAGAATACACAGAATACACAGAAAAAAAATAACTGCGAATTAGCGGTTAAAACTCCCCAGCAAAGCCCACCAGATCC
>CAZOXS010000249.1:0-6810 GCA_964583785.1 uncultured Victivallales bacterium | reverse complement strand
GCTGATCGCCGGCCCGCGCAAGACACTGAAATCGGGACTCACCGCCACTGGTGCCTCGTGCCAGGCGCGAGCATTCCGTGTCAACACGGCGGGAGATAAACGCTCGCCACCCGCCCGGAACGTCACCCTGACAAGGGCGGCAGCCAAGGCGAGGGCCAGCAGCAAGCCGCCGCACAGCCACCCGCGCGCTGCCCTTGATCCTGAAAAAATGTGACTGGCGAAAGTCATAAGCCGGATTCTGTTTCTCCCCCGGCAACCGACTGGCGGCTGCCGGACGTTCGGTCATTTATCTAATGCAATCAACCCGGAACACCTGCCCGCAACGCGAACAACGGGACGGGCCGCCCCTGACGTTCCCTATTTGATCTTGCTCCGGACGGGGTTTACCATGCAACCGGCCTTACGGCCTGGCCCGGTGGTCTCTTACACCACCTTTTCACCCTTACCCTCCTTCGCCAAGGCTTCGGAGGGCAAGCCCACTTCAGCCAGCAAAAAAAGGCGGTTCGTTTTCTGTGGCACTTTCCGTCTTTCCCGCTTCAACGGGAAACCTCCCGGCACTACACCAGGACATCCTGCCCTACGGAGTCCGGACTTTCCTCCCCTCTCGCCTCACGGCGTGAAAGGCGACCGACCGCTCTCGCCAGTCACAACAACATCATCTCTTAATATAGCATCCGTCCGCAATAGCTGCAAACCACCATTTCAACCCGCTTGCGCGCGTTGTGCTGCTGGTAAGGCGGCAACGCCATGTTACAGCCCCGACAGACACCGCCCTCGGACGACACCAGCACCGCCGACCCGCGTTTGCTGTTCAATACCGACTCATAGCGCCGCAGCCAAACGGCATCGACGCCCTCCTTGGCCTTGTCGCGCAATGCCTGCTCGGTCCTCAGCTCGGTCTCCAGCCCGGCAATGCGCTCATCAAGCACAGCGACATCCTCCTGCACCACTGCATTTTCAGCTTCCAGATCCTTTTTCCGGGCCGCCACATCCGCCCGCGCCGCCTCGATCGTCTCCATGATCTCCAGCTCGCGGTCCTCATCCCGGCGGATTGCCTTTTCGATCATCTCGATCTCGGAGCCCATTGTCTTGAATTCCTTATTGGTCTTCAGCCCCATCTGCTGCGTGCGCAGCTTGGCGATTTTCTCCTTCTTGGACAGGACTTCCAGCTCGTTCTGCTTCAGTTCCGCCTGCCGCGCCTGCACCACATCCTCAGCGGCCTTGAGGGCGGCGGTGTGCGCATGAAGGCGCTCCCGCTCGCGCTCCTTGCGAACCGGAATATCCCGCAATTCCCCCTCGATCCGCCGAATCCGCAGGTCGTGCTCCTGAACCTCAAGCAATTGTTCGATCGTACTCACGCTACCACCTTTCAAGCCTATGACAACCACCGATAACAGTGGGTTCGCACTGCCCGCACCGGCAATTTCCGTTTCGTTCTGCAATACAGACTTCGACCATAACCTACACGTCTACCCACTGTCAACGCAAAGCCGCAAAATGACTGGAATCGCCTTGCGACACTGACTGCCATTGAACGCACCTTGCTTGACAGCCAGCGCGATGGCGGCCATAGTTGCCGCCATGCTGAAATTCCTACTGCGACGTCTACTTTCGATGATACCGGTGCTCTGGGCCACGGTCACGCTGAGCTTTCTGCTGGTGCGCCTGGCTCCCGGCGGGCCGTTTACCAACGAGAAGCAGTATCCGCCACAGGCGATCGAGCAGATCAACCGCCATTACGGACTGGATGCCCCTTTGTATCTACAGTACGTCCGCTATCTCGGCAGCCTGCTGCGCGGGGATCTCGGTCCTTCCCTGAAATACACGGGCCGCTCCGTGAACGACATGATCGCCGAGACTTTCCCTGTCTCGCTGGAACTCGGCTGCTGGGCATTGCTGGTGGCGCTGGTCATCGGCATGGCCGCCGGCATCACGGCCGCGATGCGCCCCAACACCGCGCTCGACACCGTCCCCATGACGCTTTCCATGGCCGGCATCTGCATCCCCGCCTTTGTGCTCGGGCCGCTGCTTGTGCTGGTGTTCGCGCTCTATGCAGGCCAATTCAACGCCACGGGATGGTACGAGCCCTCCGACCGGGTGCTGCCCGCGATTACACTGGGAGCGACCTATGCCGCCTACATTGCGCGGTTGACAAGGGCCGGCATGCTGGAGGTACTGCCGCAGGATTATATTCGTACGGCCAGGGCCAAGGGGCTGACGGAGTGGCGGGTCGTGGGTATCCACGCGTTGAAACCGGGAATCTTCCCGGTGATCTCTTTTCTCGGCCCCGCTGTCGCCGGACTGATATCCGGTTCGTTCGTTACCGAGACGATATTCGATATTCCCGGAATGGGGAAACTATTCGTTGCCGGGGCCTTCAATCGTGACTACACGCTTGTCCTGGGGCTCGTGGTTTTCTATTCCGCGCTGGTGGTCCTGTTCAACACGCTGGTCGACGTGCTGCTGGCTGTCCTAAACCCACGTTTGAGGCTTCACGCATGAGTATGGACAAAAACATCGCCCCCGGCACCCCGCCCCGCGTCCTGGCCTGGCGCCGGTTCCGGCGCAATCGTCCGGCTGTGGCGGCCTTGCTGCTGCTGGTGATGCTGGCCACCAGCGCGTTGCTGGCCCCCGTGATCAGCCCTTCCGCGCAAATGCTCCAGGATCTGGAGCTGGGCGCCACGCCGCCGTCGGCAGCGCACTGGCTCGGGACGGACGACCTGGGGCGCGACCTGCTTTCGCGCCTGCTCCACGGCGGACGCATCTCGCTGGCTGTCGGTCTCTGCGCAACGTTCGTTTCGCTCTGCATCGGGGTGGCCTACGGGGCCTTGTCCGGCTATGCGGGGGGGCACACGGACAACGTGATGATGCGCATCGTGGACATCCTTTACGCCCTGCCCTTCACCGTGTTCGTGATCATCCTGATGGTGGTGTTCGGACGCAACCTGCTGCTGCTGTTCGTTGCCATCGGCGCGGTGGAGTGGCTGACCATGGCCCGCATCGTGCGCGGCCAGGTGCTCGCCCTGCGGGAGCAGACATTCATCCGGGCGGCACGGGTACTCGGTTACTCCCATGCCCGCATCCTGGCGCGCCACATCGTGCCGAATGTGATCGGACCGGTGATCGTCTACACCACGCTAACGGTCCCACGCGTGATCCTACTGGAGTCGTTCCTGAGTTTTCTCGGCCTTGGCATCCAGCCGCCGATGAGTTCGTGGGGGTTGTTGATCCGCGACGGGGCGCGCATGATGGAAAGCTATCCCTGGATGCTGATCTTCCCCGGGGTCACGCTTTCAGCCACCCTGTTCGCGCTGAACCTCGTGGGCGACGCCCTGCGCGACGCCCTCGACCCCCGCGCGTTGCGATAACCAAGGCCGACTATTTTTCCTCGGGCAAGACCTCTTCATCGTCCATGCCATCGTCATCAACTTCAGCCGCGATGGCTTGCTGCATGGCTTTACCCATGGCCGTGAGGGCCTTGATGTCCGCGGCCGGCACCAGCAGGGCGGTATTCACCTCGCTGCCGTTGAGCCAATCGGCAAAGACAATGCCCTCGCCAGCCGGCAAGGTCGCCACAGCGGCCGGCATCGGCTCGGCGGTTATATCCGCGCCTAGTCGCATCGCTGTCCGCACGGCATCAAGCAGACCAAAACGACCAATCACAACCGGGGCGGCCGCTGGCAATAGCAGCGCACGGATCCGCTCGACCTCCACTGCCTTCGTGTCGGCGACCATCAACTGATCGGACGCCTGCTCGACCATTGCGGGTGATCCAAGACCGAACGTGATGCCCTTCGGGGTGGCCGCATAGTCATAACCGCTTCCCAGAAGCTGCATCATCTTTTCAACAGAAGCAAACGCTTGATCATCCGTACCCGACACACCCATTTGCTTGCGTATGGCGGCTTCATCAAACGTCATCGTCCAGTGGTAAACCGGGTATTCCTTGTACATCCGCTTTTCCGGTGTGCTCATGCCGACCCCGGACTGCCCCATCAGCGCCTTCATACCCGGCATGCCGGCCAGGGCAACCATTTTCTCAAGGTAAGAAACTGCAGGCGTAATCCCCATGACCCCTTTCATAAGGAAGGACTTACCCTCGGGGGTCATGGCAAATGACCACGCCATTGAAGCGCCCAGCGATTCGAACGACTCACGCAGCGCAAAGGCCAGTTCGTCGGTGTCTGTACCGGCAAATGACGGCGTGGCCTCGATCATCCGGACGTACAGCGAGACCACCTGACGCTTCACTTGATCAGGAAGCGAATATTGTCCAGAAGCCATCGAAAAGAGCGTCCCCTCCTCGACAAACCCGATATGCGCGGGGTCGACCGGCTGCATCGACTCCAGGATACCGGCAACGGTCGAGCCGCTCACCGGCACAAGCTGCGAGCGCATCATCAGGGCTTCCGGCTGCACACCGATACCGATGTTAACCGTGTTGAGCTGCGCGAGTGTGCGCGTGTAGATACCGAACATCATTTCCATGACCACCTGGGCCTGGGCGGCGTCTGGTCCCCCAGCCGCCATCACCGCGACAACCTGTGATTTTGCCGCCTCCAGCATCGGCACCACGGCGGATGGAGCGATGGATACCCGGATAACGCCCGGCAAAGCGGGCATCGGCGGCAGTGCCGGAACAGCCCCGCCGGTGCAGGCGTCCAGTTCGGCGGCCGTCCTTGCCAGCAGCAGACGCGTCCCCCGCACCTGCGCCACGCCGTTATCAAAGCTGTATCGACCATCAACCGCCGGCGGCAGCGGCTTGCCGCTGGCCGCCGTCAACGACTTAAGGAACATTTCCGCCGTCGTCGCGGGCGTCAATTCAAGCACACCAGCCGTCTTTCCGCCGCCGATATCGAACACATGCAAAGAGACGGGGTCAGATACCTTTACCTGGCTCCCGCCCGGCACCATCATCGTCATCATCATCGGGACCATCCCCAGCTCGGGGGACTCGAAAACCAGCGAGGCCTCCTGCACTTGCTGCTGCAAGGCGGCCGGACTCTCCACATACACCGAACAGATCCGTTCGACGGCCCCCGCTGGCAGCACAACAGCCAGCATCAGAACCGAAAACAACCCCGAAACCTGTCGACCAATACGTGTCATCATGTCATTACCTCTCCGTTATCAACCCAATACACTTTTCCACTCGCAACGGATCACCACAGGTTCGCCCCCCAGTCGGCAAACCAGCGTCCTCCTCGAAACTGGAGGGCGAGGCTGTGCCGAGCCGCGCCCGGTCTTACCAAGCGGCGGACGGGGTTGACCCCGTCCATGACGTCCCTCACGGATACGCACACACTTTCCCACACGCCGCCCCCAAAAGTCAAGCGGCCAAAACGACACTTGACATGGCGACTGCCTTCCTCTAGGTTACCGCGCCATACGAACCGACGGGAGCAACGTTAACAACGCGCCCGGGTCGCGAAGGGATGGTGATTGATACAGTGATTCAAATCAAGTTGAAGAAGGGGGAGGCCGTTGAACGCGCCCTTCGTCGTCTAAAGAAGATCATGGACAAGGAAGGCATGATGAAGCAGTTGCGTGCCACCCGGTACTATGAGAAGCCCAGCGAAAAGAAACGCCGGAAGTCGGCGCGCGCACGATCACGCATCTTGTCTGGACGCTAAATTTGAAAACCATTAACAGCAGGCTTCCCGATCGGATCGGGAAGCCTGTTTTCTTTTACAAATAGCTGGAGCTATGACGATGATGGTCCTGATTACCGGAATAGGTGGTTTTGTCGGGCACTTCCTGACCCGCGAACTGCTTGCGGCCGACCACCAAGTGGCCGGTTTCGATCTATCGGCCGCTCATGCGCCCGTGGGCATCAGCGCGATGGCAACCGGCAGCATCACGGATAGCGCGGCCGTCACGCAGGCCGTGGAGGCGATCACTCCCGACGCCTGCATCCATCTCGCTGGAATTGCCTCGCCCCCAATCGGACGTCTCCATCCCGAGTTAATGCTCAATACGAACATTCTCGGCACCGCCCACATTCTCGAAGCCCTGCGCGAGAAAGCTCCCGCCGCACGGTTCCTGCTGGCCTCGACCGCTTACGTCTACGGGAATCCATCTACAGACACGGTCGTTGACGAACGTTCGCCCCTGCGCCCCAATGGCATCTACGCAGTTTCGAAAGCCGCCGCCGACCTGATGACGCTCGCCTACGCGCAGGATTACCGCATGCACGCCATGACCGCGCGCGCGGCCAATCACACCGGCCCCGGCCAGAGCACGGATTTCGTCGTGCCAGCCTTTGCGAAACAAATCGCGGCCATCGCCGCCGGCGAGGATCAATCAATCCACGTCGGCAATCTCGATAGCGAACGCTCTTTCATGGATGTGCGGGATGTCGTGCACGCCTACCGTCTGCTGATCGAATCCGGCCACGCTGGCAAGGCTTACAACATCTGTGCCCCGGAGCGCGTACCGATACGTTGGATACTCGAGACGCTAGCCGAGCTAGCCGGTGTCTCGCCGCGAATCGAGGTCGACCCAGGCAAGTTCCGCCCGACCGACCGTACCCCCTTGCTGGATACGGCGTCGATCAGCCGGGATACCGGTTGGCAACAGCAATTCGAGCTCCGCGACACCCTGCGGGAGATCCTGTATGCCGTCCCGTTGTAACCGCCGCCTCTGGCTTTCCGTACTCCAGCTCGCGTTGGCAGGCGGACTGATCGCCGTCCTGTTCCTGAAGATGGAAAACCGTGCGGATATACTCGAGGCCCTGCGCGCGATCGGGAACCGCTGGCCATACGGCGTGGCCGCCACGCTTTGCTTTCTCGGCTGCCTCATCGCGGCGTC
>CAZOXS010000248.1:0-15145 GCA_964583785.1 uncultured Victivallales bacterium | reverse complement strand
TGGATCGCCCGAACCTGATGATCAAGATTCCGGCCACCGAGGCGGGTATTCCGGCGATCACGCAGACGCTGGCGGCTGGCATCAATGTCAATGTGACGCTGATATTCTCGTTGCAACAATATGAACAGACTGCTGAAGCATACCTGAAAGGGCTGGAAGCGCGGGTTGCCTCTGGTGGGGATGTTTCCCGGATTGCTTCAGTTGCATCTTTTTTTGTCAGCCGTGTGGATACTGCGGTCGATGATGCATTGGAATCACTCAACCACAAGGCGTACCAAGGGTGTGCTGCCGTTGATAATGCACGCCTGGCCTATGCGCGGTTCCTGGAATTTTTTGCCGGAGATCGTTGGTCTCCGCTGCATCGAGCTGGAGCCCGTGTGCAACGGCCGTTATGGGCGAGTACCGGCACAAAGAATCCAGCCTATGCAGACACGGTATATGTTGATAGCCTGATCGGACCGGATACCGTCAATACGGTTCCGCCAGCAACGCTGGATGCGGTGCTGGATCACGGCAAGTCTGCTGCGAGTGTCTGTTGTGATCTGAAAAGCGCCCATGCCCGTATGACGGTTCTGGCTACTGTCGGTGTTGATATGGAGGCGATAACGGCCAGGCTTCTGGATGAGGGGGTGGCGGCATTCGCCAAGGCGTTTGATGATCTGATCAAGAGTGTAGCGTCAAAAGCGGAACGCCTGCGGAATGCCTGAGACGCCCGGAACTGCAATGACCGAATGAGGATTTGTGATGGAAGAAGGAAGTGTTTTTTCATAAATCGGAGGGAGTGTAGGATGGAGCAGCATCTGGATAAGAAAGCGTGGTTGCAGACGCCGGAGGGGGATCCGCGTGGCTATATCGATCCCCACCATTTACAGGAGCTTTGGTTCCATACGGGTACCATCTGCAATTTGCGTTGCCCGTTCTGCCTGGAGGGATCGAATCCCGGGAACAACCGTTTACAGCCGATGACGCTTGCCGATGTGCGCCCCTTTGTGGATGAAGCCGTGCGCCTCGGGGTAGCGCAATTCGCCTTTACGGGCGGAGAGCCATTCGTGATCAGCGAAATTGTAAGCATCCTGGGCTATGCGCTGGACCACAAGCCCTGTCTGGTGTTGACCAATGCGACAGAGCCTTTGATGAACCGATTATCGCAGGTTATCCCGCTAGGGCAGAAGCCGCATGCCCTGCGGTTTCGGATGAGCCTGGATCATCCGGATCCCGTGCGCCATGATTTGTTCCGTGGCCACGGTAATTTTGCCTTGTCACTCAAGGTGATGGGACAACTTCATCAACTGGGCTTCGGGGTATCGATTGCCCGACAACAGGAACCCAGCGAGGATACGGCAGCCGTCAATGCGGCTTATCAGCCCTTTTTCCGGGATGCGGGGGTGCCCGAGGATACGCATATCGTGGTTTTTCCCGAGTTGCATGAACCGGGATCGAATCCGGATGTGCCCCACATCACCGAGCATTGCATGACCACCTACAAGACGGCTGCGGATCGCGAGCACTTCATGTGCGCCTACAGCAAGATGGTGGTCAAAAAGGATGGCCGGATGCGGGTGTATGCCTGTACGCTCGTGGATGACGACGAAGATTATGATCTGGGCGGCACGCTCAGCGACGCGATGCGTATTCGCGTCATGCTCAAGCATCACCGCTGCTACACCTGCTTTGCGGCAGGAACCTCGTGTTCCGAGATGACGTGAAGTGAAAAGGAACCTCCAAGGACGCCAAGAGTGCCAAGAATAGAGAGATAATGATTCCGTACCCCTTGGCGCCCTTGGTGTTCTTGGCGGTTAAACAAACAGGAGATTAAAAATGCAAGAAAAGGTAAAAATAGAGCCGCAAGATTCATTTAACAAGCAGTTAGTCGGACACGTGCATCCGGCTGATTGGGAGAATCCGCAGACCGATGAGGTCTATAACCTGGTGGTGATCGGGGCGGGAACGGCCGGATTGGTGACGGCGGCCGGTGCTGCCGGAATTGGGGCCAAAGTGGCACTGGTGGAACGGCATCTGATGGGGGGGGACTGCCTGAATGTCGGCTGCGTGCCCTCAAAGGCGATCATTCGCTCGGGGCATATGGCGGCAGCCGCCCGCGACGCGGCGTCATTCGGGGTAAAGACAGGCGAAGTGCAGGCCGATTTCGGTGCGGTAATGGAGCGGATGCGATCGCTGCGGGCTGGAATTGCCCACCACGATTCCGCCGCCCGCTTTAGCGAGCTGGGGGTGGATGTGTATTTGGGTGATGCTAAATTCACCGGCAACGGTACGGTGCAGGTAGGGGATCGCACGCTGCGCTATAAGCGAGCCGTTATCGCGACCGGAGCACGGGCAGCCGCACAGCCGATTCCCGGGTTAGATCAGGTTGACTACCTGACGAACGAAACCCTTTTTTCGCTGACCGAGCTTCCCAAGCGCCTGGGTATCATCGGGGCAGGGCCGATCGGTTGCGAGATGGCCCAGACCTTTGCACGGTTGGGATCGGAGGTATTCCTAGTGGAGGCGGCGCACGGGATTCTGCCCAAGGAAGAGCGCGATGCCGCGGAGATTGTCCTGAAGGGACTGCTGCGCGATGGCGTTGAGTTGTTGTGCTGCGGGAAGGATTTGCAGTTGTCCAAACCCGAAACAGGGTCTGGCGTACGGATGCGGGTTACGGGGGCACATGCCGGAGCCTACGACAAGACGGTTGATCAGTTGCTGGTGGCGGTGGGACGCGCCCCGAATGTCGAGGGACTGAATCTGGAGGCGGTGGGGGTGGAATACGACCGCAAGGGCGTGAAGGTCAATGCGCAGTTGCAAACCGCCAATAAGCGGATCTTTGCCTGCGGTGATGTCTGCTCGCCGTATCAGTTCACACATGCGGCCGATTTCATGGCCCGCATCGTGATCCAGAATGCCCTCTTCCATGGACGCAAGAAAGTCGATGATCTGGTGATCCCTTGGGCAACCTACACCGAGCCGGAGCTGGCGCATGTGGGGGTAACGCCGGAAGCAGCCGAAAAGGCGGGCGATCCGGTTGATTCATATACCGTGGCTATGGATACCGTGGACCGGGCCATTCTCGATGGCGAGACCGAGGGCTTTGTGCGGGTACACGTCAAAAAGGGTACCGACAAGATCGTGGGGGCCACAGTGGTGGCGGCGCACGCCGGGGATCTGATCGGCGAGATCACGCTGGCCATGAAGAATGGCATCGGGTTGGGGGCGGTGGCGTCGAGCATCCATCCCTATCCGACCCAGGCGGAAGCCGTGCGGCGCGTGGGCGATGCCTATAACCGCACCAAGCTCACGCCAACCGTCGCCAAGCTCTTCAAGGGCTGGCTGGCTTGGCAACGCCGGTGAGAGGGCGGTGAGGGGGGGGAAGGGAACCGCCAAGACGCCAAGGACGCCAAGACTAACAGGACCAGCAACAGGAGGGAAAAAGGGGACCGTTTTGTTTGTAGGTTGCGGTCATGTTTACAGGGGATACATGGGGCTTTCTTTTCCCGGGATGTTAAAACGAGCTTGCAATTTGCCGTTAACGGCTATATATACCCTTATATTTATCCAAGAAAAGGAGTTATTGATGCGTCGATTTGCTCATGATTATCTTTGTGAGTGGAAAAGCCGTTCAACTCGTAAGCCCCTTGTCATACGCGGTGCGCGGCAAGTGGGCAAATCCTACCTGGTTCGGATGTTTGCAGAGCAGGCGTTTTCGAATTTGGTTGAGGTGAACCTTGAACGTAATCCTGACGTTCGGTCGGTCTTTGAAGCGAAGTCACCGAAAGCCATTATCGCCAATCTTGAGGCCCGGTTTGATATACCGGTGACCCCGGGTGCAACATTACTTTTTTTAGACGAGATTCAGGCGGCACCTTCGGTATTGTCCGTGCTTCGTTATTTTAATGAGGAAATGCCGGATTTACATGTGATTTGCGCTGGTTCGCTCCTGGAGTTTGTTTTGGAAGAGCACCAGTTTTCCATGCCGGTTGGACGTATTGAGTATCTGCATCTGGGCCCCATGCAGTTCGAAGAGTTCCTGCTGGCACTACAACGGGATCGGCTGCGCCAATGGCTGTGCGATTATACACTTGGCCGTCCGGTTCCCGATACAATTGATTGTGAGCTTATGCGCTTGTTGCGGCAATATATGCTTGTGGGGGGCATGCCTGCAGCCGTGTCTGCCTTTGCCACCAGTGCATCGTACCGCGAGTGTGAATTCGTGCAAGAGGCGGTTGTGGCCACCTATCGGGACGATTTCAGTAAATACGCATCGAAAGCGAAGCACCGGCGGGTGGAAAAGGTTTTTGCAGGGATTCCACGCCTGACCGGTCGTAAATTCATGTACAGCCAAATTGACAGGGATGAGCGGGCTCGCGATCTTTCTGAAGCACTGCATTTGCTTTGCTTGGCACGCGTTGCGCTGCAGGTACGCCATACGTCGGCCAACGGCCTCCCGCTCTCCGCCGAAGAGGATGATCGGCACTTCAAGGTGTTTTTTCTGGATGTTGGCTTGCTGAGTAGAAGCCTGGGGCTGGGGATTGCCGATCTTGATGAACCGGTTGATTTGTTCCTGGTCAATCAAGGTGGACTCTGCGAGCAGTTTGTTGCGCAGCACTTGGCTTTTCCCGACGCATGCTACAAGCGCCCGGAATTGCATTACTGGATGCGACGTAAACCCAGCTCCAGTGCTGAGGTGGATTTTGTAATCACGGTGGGGCCGGATGTGGTTCCCGTTGAAGTGAAGGCGGGCACCACGGGCACCTTGAAATCCCTGCATGTATTTGTCACCGAAAAGCACCCTGCGTTTGCGTTGCGCTTCAACAGCGACCAGCCTTCTTTTGGCAGGGTTCACACGAGCCTGGCCGTTGGACCGCGCATTGCTTTCGGTCTTTTGTCGTTGCCCTTGTATCTCGTCGGGCAGACACAGCGTCTCTGCCGTGCTGTGAAGCATGGAGATTTTTTGCAAGCTCAAAAGTAAATTCCTGAACCGATATTGCCGCCCCGGGGTAGACGATCAAAAATTCACGAAAAGCGCAAAAAGGTTTTCTGCAAGGGTAGCGTACCTGCTGCAACCAACTAGCGGGGGAGGAGGACATTATGCCATATAGTCACGTGTGGATGGTTGCAGGTATATTGGCGTTGGGCGCAAGTTTCGCACAGGGTCAGGGGATGCGCGAATCATTTGATTCGCTTGCCGCATGGGAACCGTTGACGTTTCCGAAGATCAAAAAAAAGTCGCAGTATCAGGTTGTTGCGATGGATGGAGACAGCGTGCTCAAGGCAAACGCCGATGCCTCTGCTTCGGGGTTGGTGCGCAAGGAATCGTTCAACCCATATGATACGCCCATATTACGGTTTCGGTGGCGTGCAGAAAATGTGCTAGAGAAAGGGAATGCCATGCGCAAGGATGGTGACGATTACCCGATCCGCATCTATGTGTTTTTCCCGTATGATCCCGATCAGGCCGATTGGCGGATGCGGGCAAAGTACGGTCTGGCCAAACGAATATTCGGTGAGTATCCCCCGCATAGCGGCCTGAACTACATCTGGGCCAATCGGCGGCATGAGAAGCGGATCCTGGAGAGCCCCTACACCGACCGCTCTCGTATGATCATTCTGCAAGCGGGAAAGGACAGGTTGGGGGCGTGGATCAAGGAAGAAGTGAATATCCTGGAAGATTACCGCGAAGCATTCGGCGAGGATTCACCGCCTCAGGAGGCTCAGCTTGCAATCATGAGTGATGCCGATAACACCGGAGGCAAGGCCGTTGCCTATGTCGATTGGATAGAGCTGCGAACAGCAGAGTAAGGTTTGGCCGGCTGGCGGGGCTGAGAGGCTGCGAGGGCAACAACAATGGTAAGGAGTGCCTAACCGGTGTGATAAGTGATGAAAGGTAAGATCGTCGTATGCAAATATCTATGATTGGGTGGCCGTTTCTGGCCGTGTATGTCGTCTGTAGTCTCTGGTTGATGGTTTACGGACTGCACTGCTATCTCATGCTTTTCCTATTCCTGCGGCGTCAGAAAAAGGCGCGGGCTAAAATCCGTGAGCAGATTGCGGCCTATACGGAGGGGCGTGCGGAGGCGGACTATCCACGTGTCACGATTCAGTTGCCCCTCTATAACGAGGCAGAGGTGGTCGTGCGGCTGATCGAGAGTGCGGCGGCGGTTGATTATCCCGTGGAGCGGTTCGAGATCCAGGTTGTGGATGATAGCAATGATGAAACCTGCGCCTTGGTCGACCGGGAGGTTGAGCGGTTGCGGTCGGCAGGTGTTGCGATCTCGGTGCATCGCCGCGCGGACCGCCACGACTTCAAGGCCGGGGCGCTGGCGAAGGCTCTGACGGCGGCAACGGGCGAATTTGTTGCCATTTTCGATTCGGACTTTCTGGTGCCCGCCCATTTCCTGAAGCACACGGTTGCGTTGATTGATGGGCAGCCGGAGGTGGCGTGCGTCCAGGGGCGCTGGGGGCACTTGAATGTCAGGGAGAACTGGCTGACGCGGGCGCAGAGCGTCGGGATCAACGGGCACTTCGCGGCGGAGCAAGGGGCACGCAGTTATAACAAGCTTTGCATGAATTTCAATGGAACCGCCGGCATCTGGCGCGTGGCCGCCATTCACGAGGCGGGCGGCTGGGAAGGCGATACGCTGACCGAAGACCTTGACCTCTCGTATCGCGTGCAACTCCATGGATACCGTATTATCTATAACTTCGACCTGGAATGCCCCGCTGAGATACCCAACAACGTCATTGCACTCAAGAGCCAGCAGCGACGCTGGGCAAAGGGGTCGATTGAGACGGCAATCAAACTGGCCCCGCGAATCCTGCGCTCAGACCGGTTGTCGTGGTTCCAGAAAACGGAGGCCATGGTGCATTTGACGCATTATCTGGTCGCGCCGTTGATGTTGATCCTGAGCGTTTGTACCCTGCCGGTGCTGATCCTGGCACCGGCGTTGCCCGTCACGGGATTGGTGAGCGTTATCTGGTCGCTGATCATTGTGAGTGCGCTTGCCCCCTGCGTGATGTACACGGGCAGTGGATTGGTATTGCGGCAGGGGCTTTTCTCCCTTGGTCATTTCCCTGCCATGCTGGTGATGGGTACCGGCCTCTGTCTGAATAACAGCCTGGCGGTTTGGGAGGCTATCCGGGGAAAACGTTCGGCGTTTGTGCGCACCCCGAAAAGCGGGAGTGATACCCGCCAGAGCCGCGCGGGGCGCTATCGCCTGCCGGACAAGTGCCTCTCGGCCTGGGTGGAGATGATTCTGGGGCTCTACTGCCTGGCTACCTTCCTCTACTACCTGCAGAGCGGCAAATACATTTTCGGGTTCTTCATTGGTTCTTATGCGGCGGGACTGATGACGTTTGGCTTTGTTTCGATCCGGCAACGCATGAAACCGGCATGAAAACGCCCCGTTACAGCGTGGCTGTGTGCATGGCAGGTGTTGTGCTGCTTGCCAACGCCGTGCTTGCGCTTCGAGGGGCCACCGCTATCCAACCCTGGCAGTCTTTCATCCTTTACACGGTCGCGTTTGCTGCGCTTTACGGTTTTAGCCTCGGCACGCAAGCCAATAGTGGCAAAAGCATCTGCGGTCCGGGACCGATTATCATCGCAGGCATCGTTCTACGCCTTTTGTTCATGGGCTATCCGCTTTCGGACGATGTGAATCGCTACGCATGGGAGGGGGTTATCCAGCAGCAGGGGACCAACCCGTATGTGACCGCGCCCATACAGATGGCAGACACCTTTGCGAACGATCCTATCTTTGGTGGTATCAATCACAAAGCGGTTTCGGCCATCTATCCTCCGGTTGCCATGCTTGTATTCCGGGCCGTGTCGTCCCTGCGCTACTCCTTGTGGACCTATAAATGGTTTTTCTTTGTCTGCGATGTCCTGGTGCTGATCTTGCTTGTGCCGTTGATCCGTCATTGGCGGCGTCCCGTCCACTGGCTGGCTCTCTATGCGTGGAATCCGCTCGTTCTGCTTTATGGCGTCGGTGAGGGGCATCTCGATGTGCTGTATGTCATTTTTCTTGTTGCCGCATTGCTGGCATTCTCGCATCGGCGAATGGCCTGGGCTGGCTTCCTGTTGCTGGGAATGGCCGTCATGACGAAATACCTTTGCATTATTTTCCTGCCCTTCCTGGTTACGCGGGACAACCGGAAACATCTGGTGTTCTTTTTTGTTTCCCTCCTGGCCATCATCCCCTTCCTTGCGCCGGGCATGACCGAAGGCCTTTCGATCTTTTCGAGTCAGATGGCCTATAACGATGTCATCCCGCGGCTTCTGCGTCATTTCTTTAGTGGCGTTAGCTACACCGTCTCGATGATTGTTGTTTTCGCTCTCGGGTATGGCCTGATCTGGCTTTTTTTCCAGGAACATCGGTACGCCGGTATGCTGTATGCGTACGTGTGGTGTATTCTCTGTTTGCCGAGTGTCCATGTCTGGTATCTGATGCCGCTGGCATTGCTGCTGGTGCAAGCCCCGAACCGGGCGGTCCTGCTATTGATGACCACGGCGGGGTTGGGTTTCCACGTCCTGCATCGGCAATGGTATTCGGGGGTTTGGCAGGAATCCTGGTGGATCTGGTGCTCGACCTATATCCCGTTCGCCCTGCTGCTCGTGCGTGACTGGGGGTCGTTCCGATTGCCGTGGCAGTGCCGTTATCCAAAACCGGAGAGCATCGATATCCTGGTTCCTGTACACAACGAGGCGTTGCACATCATATCGCACATGCAATCCCTGCAACAGGCAATCGACCGGCTTGACTCATCGTGCCTCCGTTGTCGCATCTACGTGGTGGATGGCGGCAGTACCGACGATACGCTTGCGCTGATTACCAGCAAAGCTGTCGAAAAATGCCATTCCCGCCTGGGTCGGGGCACGCAACTGGCAACCGGATGGGCGCAATCCAATGCGGATCTAGTCCTTATGCTTCATGCGGACAGCCTTCTTCAGCCCGATGCCCTTGTGCATCTAATACACGTTCTCGAACAACATCCCGGCGTCGGGTGGGGTGTTTTAGGACATGGTTATGATGCCTCGACCCGGGCGCTGAACGTGATTGCCTGGCTGAACCGTATTCGTTTCGCCGTATTTGGTATCGCGTTCGGGGATCAGGGGATCTTTTTCAGGCGGACGGTGCTTGCGCAATCTGGCGGTATGCCCGACATTCCGTTGATGGAGGATGTGGAGCTATCACTGCGGCTGGCAGGCGACCCCCGGATATCTCTCGGAGGCGGATTGACGGTTTCAGCCCGGCATTGGGAGCGCGGTGCCAAAGGCATCCGTGCCTTGCGTATTATCGGCATCGTATTCTTATATTTGCTCTGCCGGCGACTTGGTGCCAATATCGACGGGCTTGCCGCCAGGCTCTATGCCTATTACTATGACAGGAAGGAACCTTTCTTGAGGAGTCAGCATGGTTAGAAAATACCAACCCCGTGCAAGGCTGCTTGGCTTTGGCATCCTGTGTGTGCTTTGTGCGGCGACGGTGCTGCATCTTGCGTTGCCAGGCTTTGCGTCGGACTCTGTCGGGAAGCGGATGGAGAAGGTGCGTCAGGATATCCGGATGCGGTATCCTGGGGTTCGGCACATCAGGACTGCTGCGCTGGCCGATTGGCTTGCTGATACGAACCGCGTTCCGCCGTTGCTGCTGGATGTGCGTGAAGAAGCGGAATATGCCGTCAGCCATCTACAGGGTGCCCGGCGTGTCGAGCCCGGTGAGCTCCCGGCGCAATGGTTACAAATGCTGGCTCGCGATCGTCCGATTGTGGTTTACTGCTCTGTCGGGGAACGCTCATCCGATTTTGCCAGTACGCTTCAGGGGCTGGACTTTTCCCACGTATTCAATCTGGACGGTTCCATCTTTCAGTGGGCAAATGAAGGTCGTCCGCTTTTCAGCGGTAATCAGGCTGCAAGCCTGGTGCATCCCTATGACCGTAGATGGGGGCGGCTGCTCGAAAAGACCTATCATCCACCCCGGGAAAGGAAACCCTAATATGATCTTGAGATGGATACACGCATTGGATTGGGCAACGCTGATGCCGGTTGCCGGTGTTCTCCTGTTTCTGGGGTGGGAAAGCGTTCGTCCCTTTTTTCCTTTTTTCAGGGGGTCTGCCCGGCTACGGGGACAGCATCTTGCGCGAAATGTCGCCATTGCGCTGTTAAACGATGTCATGATCGGGCTGTGTTTCCTGCCGTTGTGGAGCCGGGTGGCGTTCACGCACATCGGGCTGCTGAACGTCTGGTCCTTGCCGGTCTGGCTATACACGCTGTTTGCCATCCTGCTGCTGGATTGCTGGACGTATTGGTGGCATCGGGCCAACCATGAGATCAAGTTCCTCTGGCGGTTTCACCGGATGCACCATTCCGATCCGTATATGGATGTCACCACCGCCCGCCGGTTGCATCCGGGCGAAATCATTTTCTCCTCGCTGCTGCGCCTGCCGCTGATGTTTGTTCTCGGGATCCACCTGCGCGAATTGCTGCTGTATGGCGTTGTAATGGGACTTGTCGTCGACTTCCATCATGCCAATATTGCTTTGCCGGAACGGATCGACCGAATCCTGCGTATCTTGATCCCGACCCCTGCCATGCACAAGGTACACCATTCGCGCATCCAGCTTGAAACCGATTCGAATTATTCCTCGCTGCTGTCTGTCTGGGATCGACTCTTCGGCAGTTTCCGCTTGCGCCCAGATCAGGCAACCATTGCAATCGGCCTCGACAAATGGAGTGACGACCCCCGCTCCCAGACCATTCGGAGCTTATTGAAAGCGCCTTTCCGCCGTGAAGAAAAGTTTGATTAGCAGTCAAAACACGAAATTGTCTTCCAGGATCACATCATCATCGGGCGCGAGTGCTACTACAGTTTTATGGAAAACAGCAACATACTGACATAAGGAACCAGAACGATGGCAGGCAGGAAATACCCAAAAGCGGATGAAGTCCAGATTGACGGAAACAGGATATTCAGTCCCGTGCGGAAGAAATGGCTCCCGCTGACGCCCGAAGAACAGGTGCGCCAGCAGTACTTGACGGTTCTGATTGATGAATACGGCTATTCCCTCGACCAGATTGATGAAGAAGTGAACGTGACCGGACGGGGTGCGGCACAGGCCCGCGCCGATTTTCTGATTTGGCGGACAGCGCAGGACAAAACCGACAGCAAGGCCCCCTTCATCGTGGTCGAATGCAAATCAGACAACGTTTCCATCAAACCGGCGGATTACACACAGGGCGAGAATTATGCCCGCATTGCCGATGCGCCATTCTTCGTCACCCATAACTCGCGGGAAACCAGATTCTGGCGGGTGAAGAAAGACAGAATGCCCGGCTACATCGAGGAGATCGAGAACATCCCCCATGCGAACGCCTCGGACAAGGAGATTAAGGAACTGCTTGAAAAGCTCCGCATCAACGCAGAGGTGCTGCACGGAGAACGGGCGGAATACGGGAAACAGATTGTGGTGTCGCTCGCCGATGAACTGGTCGTGCTCTATGGCAAAAGCTTCGAGGCGAAAAACCTGCGGCGCATGATGCAGTTTGCGGAGTGTTTTCCTGATATTGAGATTGTCGTTCCGCTGGCACGACAATTGAGCTGGTCGCACTTTCTGGCCTTGATCCCCCTGAAATCTTCCGAAGCCCGGCTCTTTTATGCCCGCACGGCCAGCGAATCCCACTGGAACAAGCGAGAGTTGAGGCGGCAGATCGAGCGCAAAGCGTTTGAACGCTCCGAAATCGCCGACACTAAACTGGCGGTGACTGCGGTGAATCATCTCAGTGGCAACTTCAAAGATCCCTATTTCCTCTATTTTCTGGGGCTGAAAGACGGCTATCTGGAAAATGAACTTGAAAGTGCCCTGCTCAAGGAACTGGAGCTTTTCATACTCGAACTGGGTAAGGGCTTCGCCTTCGTGGAACGCCAGAAGCGCATGATTATTGACGGCGAGGATTTTTATCTCGACCTGCTCTTCTTTCACCGCAAACTCAAACAGCTGGTGGCTGTTGACCTGAAAATCGATCGTTTCAAAGCTGCCTTCAAAGGACAGATGGAACTCTATCTCAACTGGCTCAACAAATACGAGCGACAGGAAGGCGAAGAAGCCCCCATCGGACTCATCCTGTGTGCGGAAGCCGGCACCGAACAGGTCGAACTGCTTAATATGCAGAAAGACAACATCATGGTTGCCGAATACTGGACGGATCTGCCGCCAAAGAAGCTTCTTGAGAAGAAACTGCACAACACGCTAATCGAAGTACGCGAACGCCTCGCTGAACAGAAACGACTCGGCGGCGGGAGGATGAGTGATGAGAAACAGGCATGATCAAGCAGTTGCCTTCTGCATAGCGTAAAGTTTGTAAGCATCCGTCCTTATCTGCAACCAACCTGCTGTAGTGAAGTGTAAGGAAAGCAAGGAAACGGTTATGGCGAAACCAAAACGCAAGGAACTGGTCAAGTTCGGGGTTTTCGGGCTACTGATTGTGGGGCTGATCATCGTGGGGCATGCTTTCCACCTGGAGGAAAAGGTTTCGATTGAATCCTTGCGCGACTTTCTCGCCCGGACCGGCGGCTGGCAGTATGTGCTCTTTGCCGCCATCTACGGTATAGCTGCGCTGCTCCCGTTCCCCACGGCCGTGTTGTCATCGGCGGCCGGGGCGTTGTGGGGGGCGTATCTCGGGACGGTCATGACAGTGGTCAGTGCCACGCTGGCGGCCTGTATTCCTTTCCTGATTGCCCGGCTCATGGTGCGCCGGACGGTGCGCAGTGTGATCGAGAACCACGGTGGAGCCAGCCGCTGCGACCGCTTTGCAGGGCAGAATGGTTTTGTCGCCGTGCTGGTGATGCGGCTGGCGCCGATCTTTCCGTGGGATATGGTCAATTACCTCTCCGGCATGTGCAGTATCCGGTTCCGGGATTATCTGTTGGCCAGCCTGATCGGCACCATCCCCGCCAGCTTCACCTACAATCTGATTGGGGCCTCGCTAGGCGAAGGGGTTGACAAGAAAGCCGTCGCGGCTGTTGTTGTGCTCACTATGGTCATGGCGGGTATTGTCTTCATCATCAAGAAACGCATAGCTCGAAAGGACAGCCATGAATTATAGGCGTGAATTCTTTGGCGAATTGATCGGGACTTTCCTACTGGCGCTGTTTGGTTGCGGCTCGGTGGCTGTAACGGTATTATTCGGCGCCCATCAAGGGCTTTTTCAAATTGCCATGGTCTGTGGTGTGGGTGTGACGCTGGCCATCTATGCGACGCGTCACCTCTCCTGCGCCCACTTGAATCCGGCCGTCAGTATAGCGATGGTTGTCGGTCGGCGCATGTGCGCCCGGCGGCTACCGGTTTATCTGGCGGCACAATTCCTGGGCGCGTTTCTGGCGGCGGCGGTTCTGTATGGACTGTTCGCTGGCTCCATTGCCCATTTTGAGCAGGTAAATGGCATTGTTCGCGGAACGCCTGAATCGGTTCGGACGGCCATGATATTTGGTGAGTTCTATCCCAACCCCGGTGCCTCAGCCGTTGCGGTCGTCTCGCTGCCGCTGGCGATGGCGGCAGAAGCCTTCGGAACCTTCCTGCTCGTGATCATGATCTTCGCCCTGACGGAAGGCTGCAACCTGGGACGCCCCCGTGACGAACTGGCACCGGTGTTCATCGGGCTGACCGTTGCCGCCATCATCTGCCTGCTGGCACCATTGACGCAGGCGGGGCTGAACCCGGCCCGCGATCTTTCGCCACGCCTGTTCGCCTGGCTGGCGGGGTGGCGTGCCGCCGCCATGCCGGATGCCGTCGGTGGCTTTTTGTGGGTCTATGTGCTCGGGCCGATGCTCGGCGGGACCGTCGCCGCCTTGTTTTTCGTACGGCTGCTGGAACCGCTGATGACGAACGGGGCCGATGGGTGTGGGTGTAATAACAACGATAAGGGAGAGTGAGATGGCAGGCAAAGTGGATCGTGTCGATGTGCAGGAATATTATGGCAAGGTGCTGAAAACCAAGGATGATTTGAAAACAAGTGCATGCTGCTCGACGGAGTCGATGCCGCCGCATATTCGTGAGATCATGGGGCAGCTCGATAACGAGATCCTGAGCAAATTCTATGGCTGCGGATCGCCGATCCCGCCTGCGCTTGAGGGGTGTACGGTGCTGGATCTGGGCTGCGGGACCGGGCGCGATGTTTTCGTGATCTCGAAGCTGGTCGGGGAAACCGGCCGCGTGATCGGCGTGGATATGACCGACGAGCAGCTCGAAGTGGCCCATCGGCATCGCGATAGCATGACCGTGAATTTCGGCTTCTCGAAATCGAATGTCGAATTCAAGAAAGGCTACATCGAGGAACTCGACACGCTGGGCATTACCGATGAATCCATCGATGTGGTCGTTTCCAACTGTGTGGTGAATCTCTCGTTCGATAAGCCGAAGCTGATGCAAGAAATCTTTCGCGTGCTCAAGCCTGGCGGGGAGCTGTATTTTTCGGATGTCTTCACCTCGCGTCGCATTCCGGCGGCGCTCAAGGACGATCCGGTCTTGATCGGCGAGTGTATTGCCGGTGCGTTTTATATCGAGGACTTCCGGCGGGCAATGGCGCACGTTGGCTGTCCGGATCCGCGGATCGTCTCAACAAGGGAAATCGAGGTGACCGATCCCGAGGTCAAGCGCAAGATCGGGCTGACGCGGCTCTATTCCCAGACCGTACGCGCCTTCAAGCTGGCATCCTTGGAAGACCGCTGTGAGGACTACGGCCAGCATGCCACCTATCTGGGAACCATTCCGGAAGAACCGCACTGTTTCACGCTCGACGATCACCACTGTCTTGAGACCGGACGTGCCATGCTTGTCTGCGGCAATACCGCCGCCATGCTCGGGGAGACCCGCTTCGTAAAGCACTTCAAGGTTGAGGGAGATCGCTCGGTACACTTCGGCCTGTTCGACTGTGCGCCCGCCGTCAACGACCAGGGCGAATGCGCCGGTGGCGGCTGCTGCTGATGGTACGGGTGTTGCACATGATGAAAAGTGTGGCGCAGGAAGTGGCCCAGTACCGCATCCGGGTTAATAGCATTGCCCCGGGGGCGATCCGGCCCCCGATCAATACAGAGGCCTGGAATACACCGGAGGCGTATGAGAAGCTAGCCAAAAATATTTGAAATTTGTTTCCGTGTGCAGC
>CAZOXS010000247.1:0-7607 GCA_964583785.1 uncultured Victivallales bacterium | reverse complement strand
TTTCGAGCCAGAATCCCCTGCATCGTGTTTTGTGCCGGCATGGTTCTGCCTTGGAAGGCAAGGGCGGGGGGGGAGATGCCAGGCGTTCCGGTAGTTCAGAGCTGAAGAATTATATTTTACAAAACCCCTTGCTGCGCCCGGCTTCAAGCGGGCGCAGCAAGGGGTTTTGCAAGAGCCTCCCGCAGAGATGAATAAACCGTGCCAGCAGGTCAAGGAAGCTGTCCCGCTGAAGCACCTCCTCCCAGAGATAAGCCGTGCGATACGTTCGACCGACAGGGTCGGGAGGGTTACCCGCCCCGCCGTTGCAGCCCTTGTTGAATGGCAGGAAATGCGTTGCCGGCCCCGCCGGCCGTGTGGTCATGGAAACCGATTCCGTATCCACCGCGAAATGCACCAGCGTTCGCCGCTTGAACTCAAAGATCGGCTCGCGCGGGTCCCGGTCGTGACGATACTGTTTCCGGGCTTCGTCCACAGTCTGTCCAGTCAGCGGATTCTTTAACTCGATGGTGGCCACCGGTATGCCATTCAGACTGAGCGTGACATCCAACGAGTGCTCAGATCGTGGCGAAAAATGCAGTTGCCGGGTAATCCCGACCCGATTCGCCCGGTAACGGGCTTCCAATTCGGGGTTCAGGTCATGAGCCGCCTTGAAAAAAGCAACTCGTAAAGTCTTGCCGTAACACTTGAACCCATGCCGCAAGGTTGCCAGAGACCCATTCACGTCCATCCACTTGCAGAGATCGCCAAGGATCTGTTCCCCCGTTTTAGTCCCGTGGAGAGCTTCAAGTTTAGCCCACTCCTTAGGCTGAGTCTCCCGGATAAAATCCAGAACGATCACCGGAAAATCGCCCGCTCGCGGTCGAAACCATCCGGCTTTAAAGCCACATATCCGTTATCCAGCAGATGGCCCTCGATAGCTGACTCGAAAGCCGTTTCGTGAATCGGGTTCTCGTTCATGGTATTTCTTTTCCAGACCGAATTGAGATGATTACGTCCCGATAGACAGTGCCACGGCTTGGACGATCTCGTCAAGGTCCGTCGCATCCAATCTGCCGATTCGGCAATCAAACCGACTCAGGGAAACCGACTTCACTTGGAAGGCGTCCGCTGTGGATTTCTTCGTCAGTCCATTTCTCGCGTTCGCGTCAAGTCGTACCATCCAGGGGAACTTGTCGTATTGCGGGGACCACTCCGTAATGGGAACGACGATCCGCAACGGGAGTCGTCCAATCTCGTTCACGCTGACGACGACTGCGGGGCGTGTTTTGGCGATCTCGGCTCCCGCTTGCGGCGTGAATCGGACCAACCAAACTTCACCCCGCTGCGGCGGAGGTACTGAAGGCGCGCCGTTCACAAGGAATCCCCCGCATCGTCATATACCTCGAACTGCGCCAATGCCGGATCGTTCCCATAAACCAACGCCGCCGATTCTGCTGCCGCCATCAGTACGCTGCTTCGCTGCTCGTACGAAAGTCCACGCAGCATCGAGGCGGTCATTGCGCCACCTGTCGGCGCACCCAGTTCCTGATCCAGATCGGGAATCCACTTCTGCGCCTTTTCTCGGGACACCAGCCCTTCCGCCAAAGCCCGCAATGCCATTTGGCGAAACCGCATTGGCCGCTCATGCCCCCTATACTCGACGGGTTCCTGGCATCGCCACCCTTTCCGGCTCAATCGTTCGAACAACGCATTCATGTGGGGCTGGTCGATGATCCCGCAATCGAGTGCGCGGTAAAGCCATGCCTGCATGCTCAACCCATGTTTTTGTTTCAGGATCATCAACTCTTCGAAACTGAGATGGCTTCGCCGAACACCTAGTTCCCGCCTTGCGATTGAGGCGGGCACAAGGAACGCGGAGGCGAACCGGTGCGCCAGCCGTTCCTCACCCGCCGATGTGGCGACACCCGAAGTGTCCATGGAAAGATGGCCTAACTCATGGGCTAGCGTGAACCGCTTGCGGTCGTCCGAAAGTCCGGGATCAATGACGACAACAGCATGGCAACCATTCGCCAACCCAGCCATGCCGTCCACGGTTTGCTCAGCGCCTTCGAGTTCCACGACGATTCCGTCATGGTCCTCGATCAGCTCGACCATGCTTTCCACAGGCAGGTCATCCAGCCCCCACTCGCTACGCAACGCGGCAGCCGCATTTTCCGCATCCTCAGGTGTAGCCACCATGCGCCGCGCGGGAAACCGTGATTCAGATTCGATGTGCAATGCGTCGCGCAAGTCAAACTGCGCTTCGACGCACTCCTGCGCCATTGTCTGGAATCGCTCCTGCTCGCGGATTCCGGCGGTGGATCGTTTGCGGAACGCCAGCCATTCGACCGTGACAGACGGCTCACGCAGGAAATACTCCGCAGAGACCCCCAGCGCCCCCCCCAGATGCTTCAGCAACGTTGCGCGCGGCACGCTGCCCCCTCTCTCGTACTTGGAAACGGCGGCCTTAGTTAAGGTGACCCCCCGAGCGGCGAGCGCCGCCACCACTGCATCCTGACTCATTCCCGCAGCCACCCGTGCCTGCCGGATTCTCTGGCTGATCATGGCTCCCCCCTTCCATGGTCGGTTTTGTTCTTAATATCGTTCATTTGTTGACAAGATACAAAACAATATGTCATAAGTCAACCAGAATGATATAAAAATACGCCGGACACGCTAGAACGTATTCGGCGTAACCTCCAGAATGATCCCCTGATGGAGGGACGATGACCGGAAGCTGTGGTGAAACATGGTCGGAATTTTACAGCGCGGACCGGACCGGAGTCAAGCGTACGTTGCGCACCGGGGAAAGAAAAACAGTCAGAGAAAGGAGCCTGCCAATGGCTAGGTCCACCAATCTGCATGTTGTCCCTCACGGAAACGGTTGGGGAGTCCGGCGAGAAGGCGCGTCTCGCGTGTCGCACATCTGCGATACGCAAGGGGCTGCTGCCCGTACGGCACGGCAAACCGCGATCCGGGAAGGCGGGGAGACGTTCATCCACCGCCCCACCGGGGAGATCCGTGATCGCAACAGCTACGGCAACGATCCGTTCCCACCCAAGGGATAAGGTTCAGAGCCTTGCTCGCCGCCCACTCGGGCGGCGAGCTTTTTTCAGCTTCGCGCCGTTTTGGTCCGGCGTCAAGAAGGTGGATGATCGAGAGAGAGAAGGTGCACCAGACCACCGAAGGCGGAAAGTGGAATCGAATTTGAGGATTGAATTACGCGCGCCGGCGTGCTAACACTTCATGCGTCATTCAAGCCGGGGTGGCGAAATGGCATACGCAGCAGACTCAAAATCTGCCGTCCGCAAGGACATGCGGGTTCGAGTCCCGCCCCCGGCACCACAAAGGAAAAGGAAAAAGGAGAAGGCATGTCTACAGTCATTGATATCTGTGCGCGCGAGGTCATCGATTCCCGCGGCAATCCCACCGTCGAAGCCGACATCTACCTCGAAAGCGGCATCATGGGCCGCGCGGCCGTCCCCTCCGGTGCATCGACCGGCGAGAACGAGGCCGTTGAACTGCGCGACGGCGATCCGAAACGCTTCCTCGGCAAGGGCGTGCTCAAGGCCGTCAAGAACGTCAACGAGGTCATCGCGCCCGAACTGCTCGGGCTCGACATCATGGATCAGGTCGGCATCGACAAGACCATGATCGAACTCGACGGCACGGACACGAAGAAGAAGCTCGGCGCGAACGCGATGCTGGCCGTCTCGCTGGCCACCGCCAAGGCCGCCGCCGAATATGCAGGCATGCCGCTGTTCCGCTACATCGGCGGGGCCAATGCCCGCGTCCTGCCGGTGCCGATGATGAACGTGCTCAACGGCGGTGCGCACAGCGATGCCCCCGTCGACGTGCAGGAGTTCATGATCATGCCCAAGGGTGCCAAGACTTTCTCGGAAGCCATCCGCATGGGTTGCGAGACCTTCCACGCGCTCAAGTCCGTTCTCAAGGGCATGAACATGTCCACCAACGTCGGCGACGAGGGCGGTTTCGCCCCCGAGCTGGCCAGCAACGAGCAGGCACTGGAAGTGCTTGTCAAGGCGATCAGCAAGGCTGGCTATGTACCGGGCAAGGACATCTTCATCGCGCTCGACCCGGCGGCCAGCGAGTTCTTCGTCAAGGCGGGCAAGAAGTACCACTTCAAGAAGAGCGATAATTCCAAGAAGAGTGCCGACGAGATGGTGGCCTTCTGGCAGGACTGGTGCAATCGCTACCCGATCATCAGCATCGAGGATGGCATGGCGGAGAACGACTGGGCGGGCTGGAAGAAGCTGACCGACGCCATCGGCGACAAGGTTCAGCTTGTCGGCGACGACCTGTTCGTGACCAACACGAAGTTTCTGAAGAAGGGGATCGACATGGGCGTGGCCAACTCGATCCTGATCAAGGTCAACCAGATCGGCACGCTGACCGAGACGCTGGAAGCCATCCAGATGGCGACCCGCGCGGGCTACACATCCGTCGTCAGCCACCGCTCGGGCGAGACCGAGGACACGACGATCGCGGATATCGCCGTGGCGACCAACGCGGGCCAGATCAAGACCGGCTCGCTATCGCGCACGGACCGCATCTGCAAGTACAACCAACTCCTGCGCATCGAGGAAATGCTGGGTGCCGACGCGATCTACGGCGGCGTGATCTAAGCAACACAAAGACAGCAAAGGCCGGCGGGAGCAATCCCGTCGGCCTTTTTTGTCGCGTCTGGATTCGCCATTCACCCCCGATAGCCGGAGTAAAGGGATCCGGGTTCTGCTTACTTCAGAGCGGCTTCAATCGCCCCATCGACATCCGTCCAGTCAGCAATCTCCACCGCCTGGCTGTTCGCGATCCCGGAGGGTTGCGATATGTCGGCAGCCAGTTGCTGACTCGGAACCGTATAGATAAACGCGGCATCAGCAGCATCCATGCTCACCCTGAAGCTCTTCGCCAGAGCCGCCATCTCGGGGCCGAAATCACGCCCATTCGAACGCTCAACCATGCTCTCGCTTGTAAAGAACAGGATGCCCTTTACCGCTGCAGGCGAGAAGGGATATACATAAACATTGTAGATATGGGTTGCCTTCGAATCGCCGACCTCAGGCGTCTGCGATGGATAATGGCCCCAGTTGTCACCCCATTCGGCTCCTTGTGGAATAGCCTTTGCTTCGATCATCGCCGGCATATAATCCGTCCAGTAACGTTTCCAATCCTTGATGTAGCGCCGGATATTTTCCAGATAATACGGATTGTCCGGGTATTGACTGCCTACGGTCTTGTAGTCCTCCATCATACTCGGGGCCTCTTTAAGGAAGGCAGGCGCCATCCAACGATTGATCTCGGTGCGATCCTCCGGATCACCTTTGGCCCCGCTTTCCTTGCTCGCCATGAAGATAATCCCGACTGGGCGCTTGGACGCCGAGGCCAACCGATGCCCAATCATTCCCGCTAGGCCTTCAGCCGGCTTCCAGAACGATGCAAACCGATTGTCTGGCATTCTTGACACACACACACTGAAACGGCTCGGGGAATCATTGCCGCCACGCTTGGATTGATTCTCGATCATTCGTACAATCTGCCCGGAATCCGAAAATGCAAACGGGTCATCCGCCTTGTCGTTTTTGTTTTTCGGCCCATCAAAGATAGCTGGGGCGGCAACGTACCAGACATCACCAAACACAATATTGGTTACCGTGCGCTCATGCGCCAGCTCGCCATTGATCGTGAAGGAGGCTTTTAGCGTATGGGGCGTGCCGTCAGCCTTCATCGGTGGCAAGGTCACGCTCCATTCCGCCATACCGGCTTCAACGGGAATCTCCTTCTTGATGTCACCAAATTCAAAATGCACCTTGCAATCGCCCGCTTCATCTTCGTCTTGCCATTCCCCGAAGTTCCGGGTTGATCCCCAGATCTTCACCGGTTTGTCGGCCTGGAAGACGGCATTGTCGCGGAATTGCACACTCAACAGCGGCAATTTCCGATACTCGTAGAGAAGGCCAACCGTGCTGGGATCAATCGTCTCGCCGACGATCTTGAGCTTCTCATCCGGCCACCATTCGCTGGTCACCATTTTATGGTCATATTGAATGAAGGGCGTCATCGGCAACAACGCCTTGCTGTAAAGACAGGGCTGGAAGCCGATGCCACCCGAACCATAGGAGATCCCGCGCGGTTCCTTGACTCCCTTGGATGACACCACCACCGTGTCGCCCTTGATCTCAAACGTGGCCGGATGCCAGACACGGTCTTCGCCCGCCAACCAGAACAGCTTCACCTTGCTCTCGCCATTCGCGATGACCTTCGGATCGGCAAATCCTGTCGCGGCTTCATCCCGCGAGCGATTGAATTCGGTATCTGCGACCACCAGACCACCCGCTGCATGATCGAACGACACCAACACACGGTCGCCTTCCACGGTATAGGACTTGAACATGGGTCCTTCGGCGACAACGTCCTTCGCGTATTGATTCCTAAGGGCAAGCAATGCCAGGCGCTGCCCCGGAACAGCCTTGTGATAGTAGTGAATTCCGCCACTGATATCGATCTGGCTTGCCATGCCGGCATTCGGGATGTCGCGTGCCATCCAGGTTCCCAGCCGCATCTCGGACGTACTGCCGATACCGGGCTCTTCCGTTGCGTCAGGGGTATAGAACTGGTGGAAATATACCGGCAGCTCCGGGTTATCCCAAACGATCCTCCAACCCCGGATCAAGCTGTGAAGGTTGTTGTAATAACGAAGCCCCTCACCCATATTGGAATAGCCCTGATTCCAGATCGCCCCCCGTATGGCATAGGGGACAACGGGGCTCAGCCGCCCGCAGAAAAGCCAGCTGGCATCCCGGTTCCCACTCATATTTCCCGGCACCGGCTCGCTGACCGGTTTTGCTTTTTCGCCCTTTTCGATGGCGGCCTCATTGGCCGCAACCTGCGTTTCAAGAGACTGGTAGAATGCATCCCATGCCGCCTTGTGCGCCGGCGTCCCCGGAACCGTCTGGAGACACTTCTCATGGATCGCCTTGGACCTGTCATCATCGGCACTCGCCCACCCCTCACGCGGTACCCACGCCTCAATCTCGGTCTGACTGAAGGAGCAATTCAAAATCCCGACCGGCACATCCAGTTGCTGGTAAAGCTTATAGGCAAAGGCAAAGGCAATCGCGCTGTAGTCCAGATAGCCACCATCCTTCCAGTCCCCCGTTGCCTTCTTGATGGGATGAAGCTGCGCCGTCACACTTGTCACCCGGAATTCACGGATTGGATTGATTTTCAGGCCATTGGCATCGCTGTCTGCCTTTAGCATTTGCGTCAGCTTGTTACAGGAGCTCTTGGTGCAAGACCATTGCATGTTCGACTGGCCGGAAGCCATCCAGACCTCGCCGACAAGGATATTGCCGATCGAGGACTGGTGATTTCCGATTGAAGACGTGATCTTCATCGTCTGGGGTTCAAAGGAAGCCTTGAGTGGATCGAGCCAGACGATGAATTTTCCGTCATCCCCGGCCTTCGCGGATTTGGTCTGGCCCGCGAATTCCACCGTAATGGTATCGCCCGGCGCACTCCAGCCCCAGACCGGCACCTTCATATCGCGCTGTAGGATCGCGTTATCCGCAAACGGCGCTCCCAGCTGAATCGCCGTTTCGGCACCAATC